>CAZMUV010000061.1:0-21914 GCA_964569345.1 uncultured Maribacter sp.
TTTTAAAAAAATAAAATCATTTATTTCTTATGTCTTGGCTCTGAGGAAACAGTTAGCTTCTTTCTTCCTTTCGCTCTTCTTCTAGCAATAACTTTCCTTCCATTTACGGAAGACATACGCTCTCTGAACCCATGTTTATTTTTTCTTTTCCTCTTTGAGGGCTGGTATGTTCTTTTTTGTCCGGGCATCTCTTAAAACCTTTTCTATTGTTTGATATTTTACAGAACTACCTGTAAACTGGGCGCAAATATACAAAGACTTTTTTCTTTAACAAGCCTTATCAAAAAAAATATTTTTAGAATTCTTTACAGTACAAAACCTAGGTTTTGCCTAATTTTGTGGGACTTTAATTTTAATGTTTTCTTTCTGTTATTGTTAAACAGCACACTTTAGAATTAGACAAAAAACAAGTAAAACAATAGTATTAAAGCACATATTCATGTTCAATAAAAACATTAAACTAGTTATTGCAGGATTAATCATCGCCTATGCTGTTTATCAATTTGTAGATGGAGAGATAGGGAATGGTATATTTTTATTGCTAATCTCATCTATTTTTATTTTTCTATATTTTAGGAATGAGATTATTTTGTTGGCCTTTCTACGGATGCGAAAGCAGGACTTAACCGGCACGCAAAATTGGTTAAAAAAAATAAAAAACCCAGAAGGCGCCTTGACACCAAAACAACAAGGGTACTATAATTACCTTCATGGAATTATATTTTCTCAGACAAACCTGACCCAAGCTGAAAAATACTTTAAAAAAGCACTTAAGCTTGGGTTAAGCATGGATTATGATGTGGCAATGGCTAAGTTAAGTCTAGCGGGTATCGCTATGCAGAAAAGGCGCAAAAGGGAAGCTACCATGCTATTAAAGGAAGCCAAGAAATTAGACAAGAACAACATGCTAACCGAACAGATACGGATGATGCAACAGCAAATGAAAAAGATTTAAACTCCAAACTCACAACAGCTGTAATCAAGTATCAATATTCAATATTCAATAAATTTAAGAATAGCTCCAATACTATCAAACAAGGAAAATCCCGTATTCTAAGTTGTTTAACTTAGAATACGGGATTTTATATTTAAGTAAGCAATTTCAACAGAGCACAACAACTACTTGCAATTTACTATGTAAACTACGCGCTTATTTAGAGTCCCTGTAAAATCCTTTGTTCGGAATCTCAATAGTGTATTTTTTCCTAGAATTATTGTTCAAATGAGGCTCCCTTAGCCAAGGATTATGCCTTTTTAATATTTTGTAGTTTATCTCATATTTCTCAGAGAAATTCGCAAAACTGGATATCGGTTCATCCACCTCTACGGTAAAAGAAGGAACTGCATTATACATATCGTCCTTTTCTAAATGGAAACCATATTTCTCTGGATTGGAGAGGATCTCCTTTATAGCCATGATTCTAAAAACATACCTACCTGTCTCCTGCCCTAACAAAAGGTCATAATAGTCATCTACTTGCTGAATTCTCATGTATTTGTTTATTCCCCCTGGCCCTGCGTTATAAGCAGCAGCGGTTAGCGTCCAACTGCCATATTTCTCTTTCCATCTATTTAAGTACTTACAGGCTACCTCAGTAGATTTTTCCAAGTGATAACGCTCATCTACATTTGAATTGACTTCCAGACCATATTCTCTTCCTGTTTCTCGCATAATTTGCCAAAAACCTGTAGCTCCGGCAGGAGAAACAACGTTGGTCAAACCGCTTTCAGCAACGGCCAAATACTTAAAATCGTCCGGAATACCATTTTTCGCTAAGATTGGTTCTATCACCGGAAAATATTTATTTGCTCTCTTCATAAGCAACAGCGCATTCGACTGCCAATAGGTGTTAACTAAAAACTCCCTATCTACACGCTCCATAATCTCCGGGTCTTGTTGCGGAACGGCTTCCCCAGCAAAATTTAAGTCTTCAGGTATATCTATGGAAGAAATACGATACTCGTTCGCTACATTTTTTTCTATGCTGTCGTTCGCTATAGCAGTATTTACCGTACCATTAATTCCATCAGAATTTACAGCAAAGATTAAAGAGCCTACCACGAAAAGTACGCCCAATAGCATAAGAATATTTTTTAGAACTTTCATACTTAATAATTTAGTTACTATCAAAGGTATTAATAGAACTGCCTTAATCCAAAATAATTGTAGGCAGGTGTTCGTTAAACCATTTTGCCCTGTGTATTATCATAGTGTGGGTGCCATTTTTTACTTTGATGCACTTGGTAATATTCGTAATTGGAAAAACAGCGTCTTTATCGCCATGTATATGAATCACACTCATGCTTGGTTCCGTTTGCTGCCAATTCACTAATTCATGAATACACCAATCTATATAGTGTTTATCCCTAATGGACAAGTACTTCTCATAAAGTGCTAATCTTTTAGTAACCGTTTCGCCGAAAGCATATTTAGCTAAAAGCTCTACATTATTCACCAAACCAGTTGGGAGTACTTTATGGATATTCGTGTAGCGTGCAAATAACATTCTCTTGGGAAGTTCGTTTTTACTTTTAACGCTCGAAACAATTATTACTTTTCGCGTAGGAATAATTTTCGCTATTTCCTGTACTACTATGCCACCCAAAGAAACTCCCAATAAAACAGGATTTTTATGGTGAATTAATGCGGAGAGCTGTTTCGCATAAGCCGCGATATCCATACCCTTCGCAGGTATAGTCCAATCTAAAAAGTGGACTTCAAACTGGTCTACTGGCAGGCTAATGTATTCGAAAATGGAACTGTTGGCAGCCATTCCCGGCATAAAGTAAACATGTATTTTAGAAACAGACATAGTAATGAAACGCTATAAAAGCTAGGAAATTAGCTATTTTTTTAGTAATTTTATAGGCTATATGGGATTTAAATCTAAATTTCTTAGGATTTACATCGATATGGATTATTTATTTGGATAATTACGATTTGAGAACATCGTAATTTGTTTGTCTTGAACCAATACTAAAATCAACTATATGAACGATGTACTAATTAAGGACAATACTTTCTTGCGCCAGTTTGAAACAAGTTTGGATGGCCATTTGGCTAAAATCGAATATTCTTCTCAGGAAAGAAAAGTTTTTTTAACCAAAATTGTAGTCCCGGAAGAAATTACTAAAGAAGGCTTTAACGAAAGTTTTATTAAAGCTGTCCTACATCACTTACAAGAAAATAACTTAAGAGTAGTTCCTACGAGTCCTCAAATTGCAGGTTTCCTTCGTAGAAACAGACAGTACAAAGAAATGCTACCAGTAGGTATCAGAATCTAATAAAAAACCTCTCATTCGAGAGGTTTTTTTACGCCTTTACTTCTGCTTCTGAGACATTTATTATATCCATCGTAACCAATCCATCATCAGCTATACCGGTTAAGGTAATTCTATGTATGGTGTTTATCAGCACTGGGTTCCAAGGCGCTCGCACCTTAACATAGTTTTCTGTAAAGCCGTGAATATACCCTTCCTTGTTCTCCCCTTCAAAAAGGACACTTAAGGTTTCTCCAATCTGACTTTCATAAAAAGCCCTTCGTTTTTTAACCGATAGACCTCTAAGCATTTTGCTTCGTTTGTTTCGCACCTGTTTTGGGACTACGTCGTCCATTTCAACAGCCTCAGTATTATCACGTTCAGAATACGTAAACACATGCAGATAAGATATAGCTAACTCATTTAAATAATGATACGTTTCCAAAAAGTGTTCCTCCGTCTCCCCAGGAAATCCAACAATAACATCGACACCTATACAACAATTAGGCATTACCGCTCTTATGCGCGCTACCCGCTCTGTATATAAAGCTGTCATATACCTCCTTTTCATCAACTTTAGTAGTACATCGCTGCCACTTTGGAGCGGAATGTGAAAATGAGGTACAAAGGAATTACTTTGCGCTACAAAATCTATCGTTTCATTTTTTAATAAGTTCGGCTCTATGGAAGATATGCGAAGTCTATGAATACCAACAACCGTATCTAAGGCCTTTATTAGGTCTAAAAAAGTGTGTTTGTGTTTTTTATTTCCAAACTCTCCTTTGCCATAATCACCAATATTCACCCCAGTAAGAACAATTTCTTTTATGCCTTGCTCAGATATTTCAGCAGCATTTTTTAATACATTTTCCAAGGCATCGCTTCTAGAAGCTCCCCTAGCCAAGGGAATCGTACAGTAGGTACATTTATAATCGCAACCGTCCTGCACCTTTAAAAAGGCACGAGTTCTATCCCCTATGGCATAACTCCCTACATAGAAGTCGGCATCTTCAATTTCACAGGAATGTACTTCGCCAAAATCATTTTTGGAAAGATCATTAATGTAATCCCTAATCTTAAATTTTTCTGTCGCACCCAAAACTAAATCTACGCCGTCAACAGCAGCTAATTCTTCTGGTTTTAATTGCGCATAACAACCCACTGCGGCTATAAACGCATGGGGATTACCCTTTTGAGCTTGTTTAACTACCGTTTTAAATTTCTTATCCGCATTCTCAGTTACGGAGCAAGTATTAATAACATACATGTCCGCTGACTCCGAAAAATCTACACGGTCAAAGCCTTCATTTACAAAGCCCCTGGCAATGGTAGAGGTCTCCGAAAAATTGAGCTTGCAGCCCAATGTGTAAAATGCTACTTTCTTTCTCATGATATTTTAAATACAGGCTTGCAAAGATACATATTTGAATGAACGTCGGAGACAATTCTACACCTAAGAAATATGAAGTTAATAGGGCAAGTTTAGCTCATTTTAGGATTAAAGAACTATACATTTACTTTATTTCTTTAATCTTTGACTTTTTTCTATTTGCTTAACCTCGCTACTATTAGCGCTTAACTATAAGCCTTACACGCTATCAATATTTTCGCCACTTTTTAGATATTTCGAAAACATGGTTCAAGATATTTGCCTCAACGTCATTAAACACCATGCCTCTTCTTGCCATCATTACCTCTGCTGCTTCATAAGCCTTTTTAGGCATATAGGTAGAAAAACCTGAAGCCCCACCCCAACTAAAACTTGGTATAAAATTTCTTGGGAAACCTGGGGTATATACGTTTACGTTTACACCTACTACGGTACCCGTGTTCAACATCGTATTAATAGCCGTTTTACTATGATCACCCATCATAAGTCCGCAAAACTGAAGTCCGGTTTGCTCAAACTTTTCCGTAGCGTAGTTCCATAAACGCACCTTTGCATAATTATTTTTAAGATTGGAGTTGTTAGAATCTGCACCAATATTACACCACTCACCCAATACGGCATTCCCTAAATAACCTTCATGGCCTTTACTAGAATACCCAAATATTACAGCATTACTAACTTCTCCAGCAACCTTTGAGTGTGGCCCCACGGTTGTTGGCCCATACATTTTACCACCCATTTTAACAGTCGCATAATCACATAGGGCAAAGGCACCACGAATCATTGCACCTTCCCACACTTGTGCATTTTTACCAATATAAATAGGCCCATCGGTAGCATTTAAAATACAAAATTCAACACTAGCGCCTTCTTCCAGGAAAATACGTTCAGGGTGAATAAGGTTGTTGGTCTTGGATATTGGCTGACTTTTTCTACCCTTGGTCAAAAATTCAAAATCAGCCTCCAAGGCCTCCCCGTTTTTAGAAAAAATATCCCAAGTGAATTCTATCTCTAATGGGTTGTGATTTAAAACTATCTGCTCAAAATCATCAAAAGCAGCATCTTTTTGAATATGTTTTGACCTATACCCAACGAATCGCTCTTTATAAACTAACACTTGATTTACCTCCAATGCATTTAACGCAGAAATAAGTACTGTATCGGGTAGAAATGAGCCATTGATAAAGATATTATCAAAATCAATGGTTAATGGGTACTTTACTGATAAATAGTCTTGGGTGGCATAGGAGATAGCAATTTTCAAATAGGCTTCCCACTTTTGTCGGATATTGAGTATCCCCAACCTAATTTCACCAACAGGCCTTGTAAAGGTAAAAGGCAGTAGATTATCCCTTTCAGGACCATCAAAGAGAACATAATTCATAAAACATTGAATTTTGGCAAAATTACGTAATCGAAATACACCATTCTATTTTTTTAGTTAAGACGATAAAATTTTAGTTAAAACCAAAAAACGCCCTTGATTAAACTATCAAGGGCGTTTTGT
This sequence comes from uncultured Maribacter sp., assembly GCA_964569345.1. Taxonomy (GTDB): domain Bacteria; phylum Bacteroidota; class Bacteroidia; order Flavobacteriales; family Flavobacteriaceae; genus Maribacter. The sequence goes on from CAZMUV010000061.1 coordinate 6,159, forward strand.
ATCGTTTTAAGAAGAAGTTTACTTTTCTTCCTCTTCTTTTACTTCTTCTGTTGCCTCTGGTACTGGCTTAGCAAACTTCTTATACTTGTTCTTGAATTTATCGATACGACCTGCTGTATCCAATAATTTAGATTTTCCTGTGTAGAACGGATGAGAAGTTCTTGAGATTTCCAATTTTACTAACGGATACTCAACACCATCTACTTCTAATGTTTCCTTAGCATCTGCAGTTGACTTCGTTAAAAACACTTCCTCATTGGACATATCTTTGAAGGCAACTAATCTATAATTTTCTGGGTGTATTCCTTTTTGCATGGTACTAGATATTTTACACCCCCATTCCGACGGGAGCTTATTTTAAGTTTGCAAATCTAGTTATTTTCTAGAAATCCGCAATTTATTAATACAAAATTAAAATAAAATAATTTAAACCTTATCTTGTAACAAATAGTATCCTATCACTACTGATAGGTTAATCAACCTTTAAAACTTAACAAAATGGAAGAAAATCAGCCAAAAACTGGAAAATTCGCACTTACATACGGACTCTTATTAGGAGCAGCTAGTGCTATATTCACCTTTATGCTTTACACCATGGACATGCATTACCAGAATGAATGGCCTGTAATTGTAATAAGCATAGCGATATCATTAACTGCCTTGATAGTAGGAATGATACAATTTAAAAAAGCAAATAATGGCTTTATGTCCTTTGGACAGGCTCTAAAAGTCGGAGTCGGAGTTTCTTTAATTGGAGGCGTTATAGCCATTATTTTCAGCCTAATTCTGAGTAATTTTATAGATCCGGAAATGGTTAATAAATCTATGGAATTTCAAAAAACCAAGTTAATGGACAGTACAGCCTTAAAAGTTGAACAAATTGAAGATCAGCTAGAAATGCAAAGAAAGTTTACCACACCAGCAATGCAGATACTCTTTGGGTTACTAACTAGTATCGTATCTGGATTTATTTTCTCACTTATACCGGCCTTGGTTCTAAAAAAACAAGAAGTTCTAGACTAAGTTTGTACTTTTGAGGGGAAATATTGAAATTACCAATGCAACTAACCATCGTAATTCCCTTACTTAACGAAGAAGAATCGCTCCAAGAGCTACATGCTTGGATTGTATCTGTGATGCAATCCAAGCATTTTTCTTATGAGATTTTATTTGTGGACGACGGTAGTACCGATACCTCTTGGGAATTAATAACCAAACTATCAGAGAAAAACCCAAATGTAAAAGGAATCCAGTTTTCAAGAAATTTTGGAAAATCCCAAGCACTTCACGCTGGTTTCAAAGCTGCTAAGGGCGATGTTATCATTACTATGGATGCCGATTTACAGGACAATCCAGAAGAAATACCAGAACTCTATGAATTAATTCACACAGAAGGGTATGACCTTATTTCCGGTTGGAAAAAAAAACGATACGACTCCATACTTTTAAAAAATTTACCTTCTAAACTGTTCAATTGGGCAGCGCGTAAAACATCTGGAGTAAAACTGCATGATTTTAATTGCGGTCTTAAAGCCTACAAAAAATCGGTCATCAAGACCATAGAAGTATCTGGAGAGATGCATCGCTACATTCCTGTTCTGGCTAAAAATGCTGGTTTTTCTAAGATTGGAGAAAAAGTAGTAAAACATCAATCCAGAAAATACGGAAGAACAAAATTTGGTATGGAGCGGTTTATCAATGGATTTTTGGATTTAATAACCATCTGGTTTGTTTCCAAATTTGGAAAAAGACCTATGCACTTGTTCGGTGCACTTGGCGTACTTATGTTTATCATCGGTTTTAGCTTTGCTATTTACCTCGGCGTAGATAAACTTTTTATCAATCCCTTTGGAAGATTAATCACCAATAGACCGCAGTTCTATATCGCACTGACGTCAATGGTCATTGGTACTCAATTGTTTTTGGCAGGGTTTTTAGGGGAAATTATGATACGCTCTAAAAAGACAGAAAAAAGGTATGTTATTTCTGACAAGATTGCACTTTAAACACCATAAAAATTATATTTCTTCGTAGATTTAAAACATAAACAAAATACAGATTACATGGATAATTTCCTTGATACTGCCAAAAGCTGGATGACCGATTTTTTTGACCCAGCCGTAAAAAAAGAGATTCAACATTTAATAGATACCGATACAGACGAACTAAAAGACCGTTTTTATAAACAAATGGAATTTGGTACTGGTGGAATGCGGGGCGTTATGGGTGTTGGAACCAATAGAATTAATAAATACACCCTTGGAAAAAGTACCCAAGGACTCAGCAATTACCTTAATAAGGTATACGCTGGCGAAGAGATAAAGGTGGTGATTGCTTTTGATTGTCGCCATAACAGCGATACGCTGGCAAGAACAGTAGCCGAAGTATTTTCTGCTAACGGAATTAAGGTATTTCTCTTCTCGGAATTGCGAACCACCCCTGCCCTATCCTTTGCCGTACGGTATCTAAATTGCCATGCAGGCATTGTGCTTACAGCTTCGCACAATCCTCCAGAATACAATGGATACAAAGTCTATTGGACAGATGGCGGGCAAATAGTACCACCACAAGATGAAAAAATTATTGCTGAAATTAACGCTTTACCCTTTGAAGATATTAAATTCAAAGCAGATGAAAGTCTAATCGAGATTATAGACAAAGAAGTAGATGAAGCTTTTATTGAAGCCTCTGTAGCCAATGGAAATTTCAATGCCGAAGGCAAGGACAATTTTAAGATTGTATTCACTTCCTTGCACGGCACATCCATAACAGCCATCCCTGAAGTATTGAAACGCGCAGGATATAATAATGTAACGGTAATCGCGGAGCAGGCAGAACCGGACGGGAATTTTCCGACCGTTAAATCCCCTAACCCAGAGGAATCAGAAGCATTATCCATGGCCGTTAAAAAAGCAGAAGAAATTGGAGCTGATATGGTTGTAGGAACCGACCCTGACAGTGACAGATTAGGTATTGCAGTGCGCAACTTGGATGGAAAGATGGAAATCGTAAACGGAAACCAAGCCATGGTGCTGATGACAAAGTTTCTGCTAGAAAAAAGAAAACAAAAAGGATTTAAGGGTAACGAATTTATTGCCACTACCATTGTCTCTACCCCAATGATGGAATCCATGGCGAAAGCCTACGGAGTAGAATTTAAAACAGCACTAACAGGATTCAAATGGATCGGTAAAATGATAAAGGATTTCCCTGAGTCTGACTTTATCGGTGGAGGAGAGGAAAGTTTTGGATACATGGTTGGCGATTTTGTGCGTGATAAAGACGCTGTGACCTCCACCCTGCTTGCTTGTGAGATTGCCTCTCAAGCAAAAGCGAATGGCAGTTCTTTTTATAAGGATTTAATTGATTGTTATGTGGATTATGGGTTCTACAAGGAACATTTGGTAGCCATAACGAAAAAAGGTATCAGCGGTGCCGAGGAAATCAAGCAAATGCTAAAAGATTTCAAGGAAAATCCAGTAGTATCTGTTGCCGGGTCAAAGGTTAAATGGATAGAGGATTACAATACGGCTACTGCTAAAAATGTACTCACAGGAGAAGAAAAAGTAATCGATATTCCAAAATCGAATGTATTGATCTACGAAACCGAAGACGGTACCCGTATAGCAGCTAGACCCAGCGGAACGGAGCCCAAGGTCAAATTTTATATCAGCACCAATACAACTTTGGATACCGCTTCCAATTATAAAAAAGTAAGTGCCGAATTGGATACAAAGATACAGCGCATTCTCAGCGAGCTTAACTTAAGTTAATGGATTATTTTAAGAAGATTCTTCGTTTTGCGAAGCCTTACAAGCGATACGGGTATCTTAATATTTTTTTTAATATTCTTTATGCGCTGTTCAGCGCCTTAGCTTTTGCCGCTTTAATTCCAACCTTGGATGTTATTTTTTACCCTGAAAAAAAGGTGACTATTAAACCTGTTTACGAGGGACTAGGTGGTGCAAAAGACTTTATACAAGAGTATGTTAACTACTCCGTAACACAATATTCTGGCGGAGACCAAATGAAGGGACTCGTTTTAGTCATAAGCCTCGTGCTTATCATGTTTTTATTAAAGAACTTTTTTAATTACTTGGCTATGTACTTCATTACCTTTTTGCGTAATGGGGTATTACAGGACGTTAGAAATGCCCTATACAAGAAGATTACGGATTTGCCCCTTTCTTACTTTTCAGAAAAACGAAAAGGAGACGTTATCGCGCGGGTAACTACAGATGTTTTAGAAATTCAACATTCCTTTTTATCCATATTAGAACTTATTGTTAGGGAACCGCTAACTATGTTCTTTACCTTATTGATTATGTTTGGCATTAGCCCAAAACTAACCTTGTTTGTTTTCGTTTTTATTCCGATTTCAGGCTTGATTATTTCAAAAATAGGCAAGTCACTCAAAAAGAAGTCCGATCGCGTTCAAAAAGAACAAGGAGAATTTTTATCTATTATAGAAGAAACCTTAGGAGGCTTGCGTGTCATAAAAGCGTTTAATGCCGAAAACAGATTTGTTAAAAATTTCAATAAGAGTACAAACCGATTTTTTAAATTTTCAAATTCACTTTTAAACCGACAAAACTTGGCCTCCCCTACGGGCGAATTTTTAGGTATTCTCGTCATAGGCGTTTTATTATGGTTTGGTGGCAAACTAGTTATTGTCGATAAAACCTTGGATGCCGCATCGTTTATTGGCTATATTGCTTTGGCCTACAACTTCTTAACCCCTGCGAAGGCAATAAGTAAGGCCTCCTATGGTGTACAAAAAGGAAACGCCGCCGCGGAGCGTGTGCTAGAAATCCTAGAAACCGAAAACCCGATAGCCGAAATTAAAAATCCGATCGAGAAGTCGGTCTTTGAAAATAGTATCGCCTTGGAAAATATTTCCTTCAAATATGAGGATGAATATGTTTTAAGAAATTTCAACCTCAACGTACCTAAAGGAGGAACGGTTGCCCTCGTTGGCCAGTCGGGAAGCGGAAAAAGTACCATAGCCAATTTAGTGACCCGTTTTTATGATGTAAACGAAGGAGATATCAAGATTGACGGTATAAACATAAAAGACCTTTCCAAAAAATCACTCAGGGGTATGTTGGGACTCGTGACCCAAGATTCGATTCTTTTCAATGATACGGTACAACAAAATATCGGCCTAGGAAAAGAAGGTGCCAGCTTGGAAGAAATTACCGAGGCGGCAAAAATTGCCAATGCCCACGACTTTATTATGGACCTACCTAAAGGCTATGACACCAATATTGGAGATAGTGGCAACAAGCTTAGTGGTGGTCAGAAACAGCGCTTATCCATTGCGCGAGCCGTACTTAAAAATCCGCCAATCATGATTTTGGACGAGGCCACTTCCGCTCTAGATACGGAGAGCGAGCGCTTGGTGCAGGATGCCCTAGAGAAGATGATGAAAAACCGCACGTCTATCGTTATAGCACACCGGCTTTCCACCATACAAAATGCCGACAACATTGTTGTGCTACAAAAAGGAGAAATCGTTGAGCAAGGCTCCCATACCGAACTATTGGCCAAAAATGGAAGCTACAAAAAGTTGGTGGATATGCAGTCTTTGAGCTAATCCCTGGCTATTATTTATTAGCTGTCAACTCCAAAAAAAATACTGTAAGGTTGAGCGGACCGAGACCTATAAAATCAAATGGCGAAAAACTCTTTACCGCGTTTCTATCAATGATTTAAATAAATAAATCGTAGACCATTAAACCTTTTTGTACATTGATAGTCAAAGTTAGCAAAGGCAGCATATTTGGTTTCCGAACAAGCACTAATAGAAGATTTACAAAATAAGGACACACAGTCCCTAGCTTTTGAGGTACTCGTAAACACCTACAAAGAACGCTTATATTGGCATATTAGAAGGATTGTCCTAAATCACGACGATGCAGATGACGTATTACAAAACACCTTTATAAAAGTGTACCGTAACATTGACGGATTTAAAGGCGAAAGCAAACTATTTTCTTGGATGTACCGCATTGCCACTAACGAATCACTCAGTTTTCTAAAGCAAAAGTCAAAAAAATTGGGATTGAACGATACAGAATACCAAGAACGATTGGTTGAAAATTTGCAGGCCGATGTTTATTTTGAAGGTGATGAAATTCAATTACAATTACAAAAAGCAATCGCTACCCTACCAGAAAAACAGAAATTGGTTTTTAATATGAAATATTTTGAAGAATTAAAATATGACGAAATATCAGAAATTTTAGGCACTAGTGTAGGAGGCTTAAAAGCCTCTTATCATTTGGCCGTTAAAAAGATGGAAGCCTACCTAAAGGAAGATTAAACGGTTAGAAAAAATTACTATCAACGCATACCAATGAAAGCATCAGATAAAAACAATCCCTTTAAAACACCCGATAACTATTTCGAGAAGTTTTCGGATGCTCTGAATACGAGGATAAAGGAAGATGAACTAAAATTATCAAAAGAGCATGGTTTCACCCTACCGGAAGGCTATCTTGAAAGTCTAAATTCTAATATTCAGAAAAAAATTGAGTCCAAAGAAACCAAGGTAATTCAATTAAACCCGTACAAAAAATATTATTTGGTAGTTGCTTCTACAGCAGCATTAGTTCTCTTAGTTTTTGGCATAAATTGGAACAGAGGGCAGGAAACTCCTTCTTGGGATGATATAGCCAATACGGATATTGAAAGCTATTTTGATACTAATGACGTTGGACTCACCTCTTACGAAATAGCAGAAGTAATGCCGGTTGAGGACTTAGAAATAACCGATTTTTTAAATTCGGAACTGAGTGAGGAACAGATTGTGGACTACCTCAATGAACATACAGACGATTTTGAAGAACTAAATTTAGAAGAAGATGAATAGAGTTATTATAATACTAGTTATACTTTGTACCGCTATTGGTTATGGCCAACGGGGGAACAGGGAAAAAATAAAATCCTTAAAGGTGGCATTTATAACTGAGCAGCTGGCATTGACCAGTAAAGAAGCACAACAATTTTGGCCTGTGTATAATGAATTTGAAGAAAAACGACAGTCCCTTCGGCAAAAGGAGCGAACTCAAATACGAAATAAAATGCAGGATGCCATGGAACTATCCGAAGCCGAGGCAATAACGCTTTTGGAACAACTTACAGATTTTAAAACAGAAGAAGAGACCCTGAACAAATCCTATTTGAATGAAATGAAAGGAGTGTTATCCGCAAAAAAAATACTGCTTCTACTGCGTTCGGAAGAAGATTTTAAACGGCAATTGATTAAGCAGTACCGCCAAAACAGCAGAGGACGTCAATAGTCATTAGAAAAAATTATTGAATACCTTACACATCAGATACTTGGTAGGTTGTATTACGCATAAATAGACTATCTCCGAAGTAGGACCTCCGAGAATTGTATTGCTCAGAACGACTACCGAATCAACTTTTTATACTTAATACGTTTTGGCATAATATCAGCTCCAAGTCTTTTCTTCCTATTCTCTTCATAATCGGAGAAGGAACCTTCAAAGAAATAGACTTGTGAATCGCCTTCAAATGCTAAAATATGAGTACAGACTCTATCTAAAAACCATCTATCGTGAGAAATGACAACACCACAACCGGCAAAGTTTTCCAAACCTTCTTCTAACGCACGTAAGGTGTTTACATCCAAATCGTTAGTTGGCTCATCTAAAAGCAATACGTTGCCTTCCTCTTTTAAGGTCATAGCCAGGTGCAAACGGTTTCGTTCCCCACCAGAAAGCATATTTACTTTTTTATTCTGTTCGCTACCAGTGAAGTTAAATCGACTCAAATAGGCTCTTGAATTTACTTGACGCCCACCCATCATTACCATTTCTTGCTCATCGCTGAAATTCTGCCAAATTGTTTTTTCAGGATCTATATTGGAATGACTTTGATCTACGTAAGCGATTTTAGCTGTATCACCAACAATGAATTCTCCCTTATCGGGAGCTTCCTCGCCCATTACCATTCTAAAAATAGTTGTTTTACCCGCTCCATTAGGTCCAATCACACCAACGATTCCTGCTTGTGGTAAGGTAAAATTTAAATCTTCATAAAGTAATTTATCGCCAAAAGCTTTGCTTACCCCTTTGGCTTCTATGACATTGGTACCCAAACGCGGGCCGTTAGGAATATAGATTTCCAACTTTTCGTCCAACTGCTTTTGGTCTTGGCTCATCAACTTATCGTAGTTCTTCAAACGCGCCTTCTGTTTGGTCTGCCTGCCTTTAGCTCCTTGACGCACCCAATCCAACTCACGCTCCAAGGTTTTTTGTCTTTTAGATGCTGTTTTGCTTTCTTGGGCCATACGTTTTGATTTCTGATCTAACCAACTAGAGTAATTTCCTTTCCATGGAATACCTTCTCCCCTATCCAGTTCCAAAATCCATCCGGCTACGTTATCCAAAAAATATCTATCATGCGTTACCGCTATCACCGTTCCTTTATACTGCGCTAAATGATGCTCTAACCAATGTACCGATTCAGCATCCAAGTGGTTGGTAGGCTCATCCAACAATAAAATCTCTGGCTCCTGCAACAACAATCTGCATAGTGCTACCCTTCTTTTTTCTCCACCGGATAATACACTTATTTTTTTATCGGATTCTGGCGTACGAAGCGCGTCCATTGCTATCTCAAGTTTCGTATCTAATTCCCAAGCATTGGAGGCATCTATTTGATCCTGCAGCACTGCTTGCTTGTCCATTAGCTTTTGCATCTTGTCAGCATCCTCGTATACCTCGGGAAGACCGAACATATCGTTGATTTTATTGTATTCATCTAAAATCGCAACGGTTTCCGCTACCCCTTCTTTAACTACCTCCAAGACCGTTTTATCAGGATCTAGTTGAGGCTCTTGTTCCAAGTAACCAACGTTATAACCAGGAGAAAAGACAACATCACCTTGAAAATTTTTATCGACTCCTGCTATAATCTTTAACAAGGTAGATTTACCAGAACCGTTAAGTCCAAGAATACCAATTTTGGCACCATAGAAGAAACTCAGGTATATATTTTTAAGAACCGGCGTATTAGCGGTCTTAAAAGTCTTAGTGACTCCTGACATGGAAAAAATAACTTTTTTATCGTCGGACATGTATAAATATTTTTTGAAAAGATACTATTGGCAGCAAACTTTATATTGAAAATAAATCAGCTGAAATCAAAGATTTCAACTTTATATTGTTTCAGGTTTGATATTAGAACAACCTGGAATGTATTTTACACCCTTCCTTTAAGTGCATTGAAGACCCATGCAATGGCAAAAAACCCGATACCAACGGAAGCGAAACCCCAACCAGCAACATCGTCATATCTAAAAGCACCAAGTGCTATAAGGGCACAACCAACACAAATCATTATAAATGTGGCCCAAGCGAGCACTGTATTTTTATTCATTCCCATATTCTCTGGTTTTGGTTAGTGGTAACTTCAAATATCGTGAATTTAAAAAAAACTCATGCTATAATTGAATAGGTTTTATTACTCAAAAGGGAATTTTATACCCGCGATTTCTCTGACACTATCCAAAAGCGAACATAAATCGGTAGTATTTTGGTGGCTCCACAGTTTACTTTCTAATGCCCCATTAGTAATACAGCTTGCTACCTCTTCAATTTCATAGGTATAACCCTTTCCTTTTTTATCTATCGTAACCAGCTTAGCATTTCCATCTTTTTCCAACACGTAAGAAGAAGCTTCATGCCATCTTGGATTTATAAATAAAGTTCCTAAACTACCGGCTATTTCAGCTTTTATTTCGGAGTTGGATGCCAATCCGCTAAAAAGCAATGATTGCGCATTTTCGTATTCAAAAATCATTGCCGTTTGGCTTTCTACGCCTGTTTTATGAAACTGTGCTTTTGCTGTGATTTTTTTTGGCATTCCCAATAGCAAATAGGATAAAAAAATAGGATAGATGCCAATATCTAACAGCGAACCTCCTGCCAAATTAGGATTCAACACACGCCCGCTCTCATCCCGATCTAATCCATAAAAAGCAAAATCAGCCTTTAAATAGGCAACGGTTCCAATCTCACCATCATCTATGAGTTGCTTTACTTTTTTAATCGTGGGATTAAACCTCGTCCACAAAGCCTCCATTAAAAAAACCTTGTTTTCCTTAGCTTTAGCGAACATTAACTCAACCTCAGCACTATTTATACCCATAGGTTTTTCACAGAGTACATGCTTTTTGTGATTCATGGCTCGTATACTTAAATCAGCATGAGCGGTGTGCGGAGTTGCTATATAAACCACATCGACCACATCACTTTTAAACAATTCCTCATAACTTCCAAAAGCATGCTCCGCACCATACGTTTCAGCAAATTCAGCAGCCTTGTTCAAACTTCGTGATCCAACCGCACACAAACGATTATCAGCTACCAATGCAAGGTCCTTTGCAAAGGAATGCGCAATTTTACCAGCACCAACTATTCCCCATCGAATCATATTTCTCTTTCTATTTAGGTTTATTCAAATGTACTCAATTTTACTCCTTATCTTTATGGGATAAATCGAAAGAAACGTAATGGATATCAAGTTCAACCAAAACGAGGATGCTAATAAATTAATGCTTTCAGAGCTACGGAAAAGGATGGCACAGGTTGCCCAAGGCGGTGGAAAAGCCAAGATTGAAAAGCAGCATGCCAAGGGAAAAATGACCGCACGGGAACGCATTGACTATCTTTTGGATTCAAAAGCCGAACGTATAGAAATTGGCGCTTTTGTTGGGGATGGAATGTATGCCGAACACGGCGGATGCCCTTCTGGTGGTGTTGTCATAAAAATGGGTTATGTTTCCGGAAAACAGTGCTTGGTAGTAGCCAATGATGCTACGGTAAAAGCAGGCGCTTGGTTTCCCATCACTGCCAAAAAGAATTTGAGAGCACAGGAAATTGCCATGGAGAACCGCCTACCGATTATCTATTTGGTAGATAGTGCAGGGGTGTATTTACCCATGCAAGACGAAATATTTCCAGACAAGGAACACTTTGGACGTATTTTCAGAAATAACGCCATGATGAGCAGCATGGGCATTACCCAAATTTCCGCCGTTATGGGCAGTTGCGTTGCCGGTGGTGCGTATTTACCGATTATGAGTGATGAAGCACTCATCGTTGATAAAACAGGAAGTATTTTTCTGGCAGGCAGCTACTTGGTAAAAGCAGCGATTGGCGAAAGCATAGATAATGAGACCCTTGGTGGTGCTACCACACATTGCGAAATTAGCGGGGTAACAGATTATAAAGCTAAGGATGATGCCGCTGCTTTGGATACCATCAAAAACATTATGGATAAAATAGGCGACTATACCAAAGCAGGATATAATCGTGCTACGCCAGAAAAACCAAAACAAAATCCTGAGGATATTTATGGCATATTACCCGGGGCTAGAACAGAGCAATATGATATGATGGAAATCATTAACCGACTTGTAGACAATTCAGAATTTGAAGCGTACAAAGACGGTTACGGACAAAGTATCCTTACAGGATATGCTCGAATAGATGGTTGGGCCGTGGGTATTGTTGCTAATCAGCGTAAAGTAGTGAAAACCAAAAAAGGAGAAATGCAGTTCGGTGGGGTTATTTATTCGGATTCAGCCGACAAGGCTACCCGATTTATTGCCAATTGTAATCAGAAAAAAATTCCATTGGTCTTTCTGCAGGATGTGACCGGATTCATGGTGGGCAGTAAAAGTGAGCATGGTGGTATTATTAAAGATGGGGCCAAGATGGTGAATGCGGTGAGCAACTCCGTTGTGCCTAAGTTTACCGTCATTATCGGTAACAGTTACGGCGCGGGTAATTATGCCATGTGTGGAAAAGCCTATGACCCTAGACTTATAGTGGCATGGCCAAGTGCGGAACTCGCAGTTATGAGTGGGAATTCCGCTGCTAAAGTCTTGCTTCAGATAGAAACCGCTTCCTTAAAAAAACGAGGTGAAACGATTACTGAAGAAAAAGAGAAAGAGCTTTACAATAAAATAAAGCAACGTTACGATAATCAGGTTTCTCCCTACTATGCTGCATCTAGGTTGTGGACGGACGGTGTAATAGACCCCTTGGATACGCGTAAATGGATTTCGATGGGCATTGAGGCTGCAGACCATGCACCCATAGAGAAACCTTTTAACATGGGTATATTACAGGTATAGCACGCATACTATCTAACAGAAGTTTCCAGACTCAAAATAGCATTTGCAAATTTCTCGTCTTGGACTTCTAAAAACATTTTTTTATACCCTTTTTTAGAAAACAACAGGATGTCTCTTTTCTCTGCTTCTATGATGTATCTTCCGGTATCATCGGTCAGTACCGTCTCTTTGGTGCGTTCATTATGCACCGTAACATCAGATATCATTTTACCACGAAAAATAGCAAAACCAGAAAGGGTTTCTTTCTTTGAACGTACCCGCTCTACCTTAGCCTCATATCTATTCGCCTTTTTCTGTGTGACATAAGGTGATGTTTCCAAATAATAGGCCATATGAAGATCACTAAGAAATTCCCATTCACTTTGGCTCGCATATTTTCTAAAAGAAGCTCCTTCACTACCGGAAGCAGCAAGGACCAATCCTAATTTCTCATCTCCATACACCTTCAATAATTCTAAAGAAACGAAGAAATCATCGGCTACATAAAGGTCATAAGGATTCAAATCGACCGTAATGATGTTTCTACCCGCAGGTAACGTGTTAAGTATATTGTTTTGACTTGAATTTAAATTCAAACCTGGCCTGCCAAGGGAACCCCCAGTATCATATATATTGACACGAATTAAGACACTATCAGATGGGTTTTCCCAAACCTCAAATTCTAAGCTATTCAGCTGTCTTCGGCCTTGGCGTGCTTTAATTTTGGTTGACAGTTCACCACCTAATGCTATGTTTTTATTCCAATAGCCATAATTTTGCTCCCCATAATTGCGATAGCCCAAAAATTCTGAAATGGGAACTAAAGCATCACTAGAGAGTACTACTCCATCAAGAACAATATCTGAGGGTCGCATTAAAATTTTCGGAAACTCTTCGCCTTGTGTACTAAGTTGGCCCACCAAAATCTCTACGGATTCGTAGCCTAAAGAGGATATTTGAATTACATCTGTCCCTTCAAATTTTGAGGTATCGATAGCTAAATAAAAGAGACCTTCTTCATCTGTCACCGTACCTACGCCTTTACCTACGATACCAATATTTACATAGGGCAGTGGTTCTTGGGTTTTGGCTTCTAAAATTTGGCCGTGATAGTCTATTTGAGAATACGAGGCACAACAACTTAAAAATAAAATACAAGTAAGGAAGTTATTCATCCTAATTATTTAGAAACTATTGCAGGGCTACTTGCTATTTTAAACAGCTCTTGGTTTATATTTTTAAGGCTCATTTTAAAAACCTTTACCTCCTTACGCTGCGCTCGGGTACCGTAATTATGGTAGACGGTAGCTTTTAGATAGCTAGGCGTTAAGCTCTTGTTACCCAGATATTTTACGTTAATCTGCCAATTACCCGGCAAGGAACCGTCTATAAGTTGTTCCATGGTATTATAACCAAAGCTTTTTTCGCGAGCGATGAGCCCAGCGTTGTCCCCCAAACTATGTTTCCATGTATGGTACTGCTTTCCGGGATTCACAAATTGCAGCTCGAATTCGGCCTCACCGTCGTTCCATTCAAACACCAACCTTGTCCCATCAAAATCCTCCTTCGCCACAAAGAGCTTGTTCCGCTTCTCTGTTTCCAAAACAGCATCCTTTTCTAAAGCAAGTAAGTTGTTGAACTCGCTATCCATTATTGGTCCGATGCCTGCCGTATCTCGCTCCATAACACCTTGTTCTTGTAAATAATCATACCTGGCATGCAGGGACGCTGATTGAACGGGACTACCTATCTCGCGGTAACTTCTGGCCATATCAAGATAGCTCTGTGCATAGTTGGGACGCAGCAGAAAAACTTCCTTATACATACCATTCGCCCTTTCATATTGACCTTGAGCCTGATATTGATAGGCCAATGCCTTCAGCAGTACCGGGTTTTCTACGTAAGGTGAAAAGTGATTTATAATGATTTGCTCACCAAGGTCTGCCCTGTCCCACGCTTCCGTGAAATAGGCCTGTGCGTCCAACAAGAAATAAGGGGAGTTAGAGTGCGTAGCTGCTAATTCATTAAATTTAGTTTGAGCTGCTTCCACGGAGCTACTCGCATACAATTCTTTTCTATAAGTAGGCCAGTTATTTTTAACGGCTTCATTATCCAAGGCATCATCCTTGTAGAAATTATTACGCAATTTGGCTTGGTCCAAAAATCCATTTTGTGCTGTATTACCAGAAAAGGTATTAATCACAATGACCCCGCCCGAGCCTATGGAACCATACTGCGTTGTTGTTGCAAAGTTATTTAACACCGCTACCCGCTTCACGTTTCCTAAATCTACCCAAATAGGAATTTGGGTGAAAATTTGTCCGTCCACATCAAAAATAGCAGGTTGTGGGTTTTCAATGGAAGAAACGCCTCTTATGAAAACATTACCACTAACAGATCCCGGTTTATCAATAGCTGCAGACCCTCTTTCTGAAGCACCTCCATTTGAAGGTTCTACCTCAGACAACATACCAGAGTCAAGTAAAGAAGACCCTCGCTCTATAGTACCACCACGTACAAGCTTTACCCCTGGTAATCTTCCAGAAGCAATTAAATTAATAATATTACCATTCACAAAAGTGATTTCATCTTCCTGTATAAAACCTATGCGCCCTGATGCGCGCTCTGCATCTAAATAACCGTAGGCCGTTTTAATGATATTTTCTCGAAGGTTATATTGCTCTTCAATATTTTTTTGCGAAAGTCTTTTACTACTTTCGACTATAACCTCATCAAGTTCGTTCACATCCGGTACCATAATGGGATTTAAAATACGCGTAACATCCTCTACGCGTATCGTCATGGTCTTCATGCCCATATAAGAGAACTGTAGTTCATCTCCTGTAGCAATAGGTAAACGGTAAAATCCGTCTTTATCACTAGTAGTTACGGCAACTGTGTTTAAGATTTTGACCGCAACGTTCTTCATAGGTGCATTGCCATCGGAGACCTTTCCACTTATGGTCCGTTCTACTTGTCCCTGTGCTAGACCTACTACCAATAGGCACAGCACCAACATTATAATTTTCCTTACCATACTATTTTTTTAGATATATAAATACCTGTCGAACATCCGTTATAATGTTCCAAAATTACTTGGCCGCTACGCCCATAGCACTGCGAAGTGTCAACAGCTGCTGGTTTACATTTTTGAGGCTCATCTTAAAGACCTTCACCTCTTTCCGTTGCGCACGGGTTCCGTAATTGTGGTAAACGGTGGCCTTTAAATACGCTGGCGTTAAACTTTTATTACCAAGATAGGTTACGTTTACCTGCCAATTACCTGGAAGAGAACCATCTATAAGTTGTTCCATGGTATTGTAACCATAAGTCTTCTCCCGGGCAACGAGTACTGCGTTGTCCGCTAGACTGTGTTTCCATGTATGGTACTGCTTTCCGGGATTTACAAACTGCAACTCGAATTCTGCTTCGCCATCGTTCCATTCGAACACCACTCGCGTACCATCAAAATCCTCTTTGGCAACGAAGAGCTTGTTTCGCTTCCCTTTTTCAACTACTGCATCCTTTTCAAGAGCAAGTAGGTTGTTGAATTCCCGATCCATAATGGGTCCAAGACCTGCCGTATCCAATTCCATAAAGCC
>CAZMUV010000062.1:0-21543 GCA_964569345.1 uncultured Maribacter sp.
TTATCAAGGTATGTGTGTATAACCAAAAAAAAGTGATCTCGGCAAGAATCGAACTTGCATCTAAAGTTTAGGAAACTTCTATTCTATCCATTGAACTACGAGACCATTTTCATTATTTCAAGAGCGCAAAAATAAAATTATTTATTTAGCTACCCTAAAAAATTAGAATCCTATTCACCATCAAAAGGCCTTCTACTCCAAATCTCGTACATGGGTTCTCCTTTGCTATTTTTCCCGGTATGGTGCCAGTCGGCTCCCTTTACTTCATAATTGAACTCCAATGAAGCACCAACTCTAGCATTGTCCCTGGAGAAGTATTCGATATTTTCCGTATAAACCCCATTAACAGATGTGTAATTACCACCGCCTGTTCCCTTAAATTGCATCCCATTCGTGTCATAGGCAATCCATTGAAAACGGCCATCCTGTAAATATTTTAAGGTTTTTCGGCTGTTTGCCTCACCTCTGCGCTCTTGTCCTTCGTCTGGTCCCCTTGTTGCAAATAGCCATTGCCCATCCAAATCTTGGTTGGTGTTTTTAATAGGAATAAGTTTTAGTTTTTCGAACCAATCAAGGTAAAGTATATCTCCTTCCATGCGTACTGGAATATTCAACTGACGTACAGAATCTTGTTCATAGTATGAATTGAATTCCAAAAGAACGATAAGCTGTTGTCCAGTATCAGTATCTTCCACTTGGGCAAAACCACCTAGCGTTCTCATAAACTCGGCCGGGTTGCTTTTGTATTCGGAATAGATGAAATAAGTATCGTCTACTTTTATTTCGTGACGCACGTTTTCTACTTCAGTCATATAGACGCCAGAAGGTATTTGAGCAATCACAGTTTGTAATCCCAAAAAAAGAATGGCACAAAATAGGTGATAAGGATTTTTCATAGTGTATGAGTGTGTAAATTGTAGCTAAATATAGGAAATGAATGCGCTATTAATCAAGGTATTGCATTAGAAATAGTTCGTTTGTTATTTATTTTTAATTTTTTCTTTGAAAACATTGTTTTTCCAATTTTTTGTATTTCATTTGTCGCATCAAATCGGAACATAACGATTTGCTTTTTTTGGCATTAGCTGAACATCATGAACCGTGTTTCTGTGTTTGGGTTATTGGGAATTAAGAAGTCAAACCCTTTAGCAGCTCATCAGATGGGCAACCGAATTTTAAAGCTAACTTCTGATTACCTTACTACCATTGTGCAAAGTCAGCACGATTACTTCTTTATTCCTACTACTCAGGAACAGATTCTTATTTGAAAATCGCAAGTCTAGCAATATCTTAACGTATTCAGTTAGACTGCTAACTAATTTCATTGATTTTCCACTTTCAAACATTTATTCAAAAATGAATACTAAATACATTGATCTAATAGATCAAACCTATCATTTTCCTCAAGAAGAATTTACCTTGGAGGACGAGCATCTGCGTTTTCACGGTATAGACCTAAACCAATTGGTGGCCCAGTACGGTAGCCCTTTAAAGTTTACGTATTTGCCTAAAATATCCGAGAATATAAACAGGGCTAAGAATTGGTTTGCCAATGCCATGGAGAAATACCAATACAAAGGCAACTATAAATATTGCTATTGTACCAAAAGCTCCCACTTTCAGCATGTTTTAAACGAGGCTTTAAAAAATGATATTCATATAGAGACCTCTTCTGCCTTTGATATTAATATTGTTGAGCAGCTCAAAGCCAAGGGCAAGATTAAAGACGATACATTTGTGATTTGTAACGGCTTTAAACGTGATCAGTATATCGAAAATATTGGCAGGCTTATCAATGAAGGGCACCGGAACTGTATCCCCATAATCGATAATTACGAGGAAATAGATTTATTGTCCGACGTAATAAAGGATGATTTTCAGGTAGGAATTCGTATTGCTTCTGAGGAGGAGCCTAAATTTGAGTTTTATACGTCTAGATTGGGTATTGGCTACAAGAATATTGTGCCCTTTTACGAAAACCAGATAAAGAACAACGAGAAGGTTGAACTGAAAATGCTTCACTTTTTTATCAATACTGGTATTCGTGATAACGCCTATTACTGGAATGAACTTGCCAAGTGTTTAAAGGTGTATGTGCGATTGAAAAAAATGTGTCCGTCTTTGGATAGCTTGAATATCGGTGGCGGATTTCCTATAAAGAATTCTTTGGCGTTTGAGTATGATTATCAATACATGATTGACGAAATCATCAATCAAATAAAGATTACATGTGATGAAGCCAAGGTGTCCGTTCCTAATATCTTTACTGAATTCGGAAGTTTTACGGTAGGGGAATCAGGTGGTGCCATCTACGAAATCCTATACCAAAAACAACAGAACGACCGTGAAAAGTGGAACATGATAGATTCTTCTTTCATTACGACGTTACCGGACACTTGGGCAATAAACAAACGTTTTATTATGCTTCCCATCAACCGTTGGAACGATGAGTACGAGCGTGTGCTTTTGGGTGGACTTACATGTGATAGTGATGATTATTATAATAGCGAGCAGAATATGAACGCTATTTACTTGCCTAAATATAAAAAGGATAAACCCTTATATATCGGTTTTTTCAACACGGGAGCCTATCAAGAAACCATAGGTGGTTATGGTGGTTTGCAACACTGTCTTATTCCACAGCCAAAGCATATTCTAATAGACAGGGATGCTGAAGGAAATATCGTGACTAGTCTTTTTAACCCACAGCAAAAAGCAGCCGATTTACTGAAAATACTCGGGTATGATGTTAATGCAGAAGTTAAAGAGGAAAAAAGAGAAGTACTAAGCGAGGGGGTTAGTTAAAAATTTAAAAACAACAAATAATAAAATGAAACAGTCAAAGAATTACGCGGGTATTACCGACGAATTCGCACAATTGGAAACCGCGAAAGTGGTTTTGATTCCGGTTCCTTATGATGGTACTAGTACCTGGGGGAAGGGGGCCGATAAAGGTCCCGAAGCTTTTTTAGCAGCTTCTGAAAATATGGAGCTGTATGATATTGAGACCGGCTCAGAAGTGTATGAACAAGGCATACATCTTGCGGAAGCTCTAACAGAAAATAGTAGTCCTGAGGCTATGGTAAATGCCGTACATAAGACGACCAAGGAGTATATTAAACGCAACAAGTTTGTGACCCTTTTTGGTGGAGAGCATTCTGTTTCGATAGGAAGTATCCGTGCCTTTAACGAGTGTTTTGATAATCTGACTGTGTTGCATATAGATGCGCATGCCGATTTGCGCGAATCTTATGAGGGTACCAAATACAATCATGCTTGCGCCGTTCACGAAGCTAGCCAGACTACAAATTTAGTGCAGGTAGGTATTCGTTCTATGGATGCAATCGAAAAGACCTTTATGGACGAAGAAAAGACCTTTTTTGCCCATGATATGGTGAACGATGAATATTGGATAGATAAAGTGGTAGAAGCGTGCACGGAAAATGTCTTTATAACTTTTGATTTAGATGTATTAGACCCTTCCATTATGCCATCTACGGGAACACCAGAGCCAGGTGGCTTGTTATGGTATGAGACTTTAGAATTTCTAAAACAGATTTTTGAAGAGAAGAACGTTGTTGGTTTTGATATTGTGGAACTCTGTCCCAATATCGCTGATAAATCTTCAGATTTTTTAGCTGCTAAATTATATTACAAAATGTTAAGCTATAAGTTTATGGGGCAAGATGCAGATGAGAATTATGACAACACCTATGATATAGATTATAAATCAAATACCAATTCAAAATTCGAAGAGGATGAAGACTAAAGGAGCCATTTCTAATTTTATTGAAAAATATTATTTACATTTTAATGCAGCTGCCTTGGTGGATGCGGCGAAGGGCTATGAAGCACAATTGAACCAAGGTTCTAAAATGTTGGTTTCTCTTGCGGGAGCTATGAGTACTGCGGAAATAGGTAAGATTTTTGCAGAAATGATTCGGCAAGACAAGGTGCAAATCGTGTCTTGCACAGGTGCGAATTTGGAAGAAGATATTATGAATTTGGTAGCGCATTCCCATTACAAACGTGTTCCCAATTATCGTGATTTGACTCCTCAAGATGAGTGGGATTTACTAGAGAAAGGATTAAATCGTGTCACGGACACGTGTATCCCAGAAGAAGAAGCGTTTAGAAGAATTCAAGAGCATATTGTTAAAATTTGGATGGATGCAGAAGCCAAAGGCGAGCGCTACCTACCGCATGAATATATGTACAAACTATTACTTTCAGGTGTTCTTGAAGAGCATTATGAAATAGATTTGAAGGATTCTTGGATGTACGCTGCTGCAGAAAAAAACTTACCTATTATTTGTCCAGGTTGGGAAGATAGCACTATGGGAAATATTTTTGCTTCCTATGTGTTGAAGGGCGAATTACAGGCCAGCACTATGAAATCTGGAATAGAATACATGACCTTTTTGGCCGACTGGTACACTCATAATTCCAAGAACGGAATAGGGTTCTTTCAAATTGGAGGTGGTATTGCTGGAGATTTTCCAATTTGTGTGGTTCCGATGTTATACCAAGATATGGAACGAACAGATACGCCGTTCTGGAGCTATTTCTGTCAGATAAGTGATAGTACTACCAGTTATGGTTCGTATTCTGGCGCCGTACCCAATGAGAAAATTACATGGGGTAAATTGGATATCAATACGCCAAAATTTATCATAGAAAGTGATGCGACCATTGTTGCACCCTTAATTTTTGCTTACCTTTTAGATATGTAATTATGGACAGACATGCACATTTAAACAAAGTTATTGTCGATTTTAAAAAATTGACGCCAGAAGTTTTGAAACTTACTGTGGAGCGCTACCCAGATGGGTATGACGATCGTGATGTTATTTCTTTTCGTAACTCCAAAGGAGAGCGTGTAGAGGCTGTTGAAGTTTTAACGGCAGATACCAAGTACTTGGTAAAAATCAGTGAAAAACTGGAATATACCATGGAAAATTACGATGCTGCTGATTATGAGGATTTTGAAGATGATGATCCAACTGCAGTGGTGGAGCCAGACCCAGAGGATATGGGAGATGCTGAAGACTCGGACGACTAAGGTGTTGTATTAGAACCTTTGCCTTATTTGCAGACTACCATCCCGTTTTTGAGTAGTTTCTAAATAAATTACACAGTGCCAACATATGTTGGCACTGCATTACTATTGCCTTCACTGAAGGGTACTTAATCAATTACAGATGAAAATAGAGGAAATTGAAAA
The DNA here is from genome assembly GCA_964569345.1 of uncultured Maribacter sp. GTDB lineage: Bacteria > Bacteroidota > Bacteroidia > Flavobacteriales > Flavobacteriaceae > Maribacter. The sequence continues at coordinate 5,225 of CAZMUV010000062.1, forward strand.
TATTGAATTGAAGTTTTTGGACTTGGATGATTATCAGGAACTAAAGACCGCCATGATTTCTGCGTATACCAATATGCCTGGAGCCTATTGGAAAGAAGAGCATATTACATCTTTGATTCAGAAATTTCCAGAAGGCCAAGTAGTTATCAAAATCAACGGACAATTGGCCGGTGTGGCACTTTCCATCATCGTAGACTATGATAAGTTTGATGATGAGCATACCTACGAGCAGATTACTGGAGATTATTCCTTTAGTACGCATGATGCTTATGGTGATGTGTTGTACGGGATAGAGGTATTTATAAAACCACAGTTTAGAGGTTTGCGTTTGGGCAGAAGATTATATGATTACCGTAAGGAATTGTGTGAAAAATTAAACCTTAAGAGCATTGTTTTTGGAGGTAGAATGCCGAACTATAATACCCATTCCAAGGAGTTGACTCCAAAGGAATATATTGCCAAAGTGCGTAGAAAAGAAATTCAAGATCCGGTGCTTAATTTTCAAATCAGCAACGATTTTCACCCTGCTAAGGTCATGAAAGGGTATTTGCCAGGCGATACTGCTTCCAATGATTTTGCGATTTTGATGGAATGGGATAATATTTATTACCAAAAACCGTCTAAAAAAGCAGCTACTAAGAAAACGATTATCCGTTTAGGATTAATCCAATGGCAAATGCGTCCCTATAAGGATTTAGAAGCCTTATTGGAGCAGGCGGAGTATTTTATAGATGCCGTTTCTGGATACCGTTCGGATTTCGCACTGTTTCCTGAGTTTTTTAATGCCCCTTTGATGGCTAAGGATAACCATTTGTCTACGCCGGATGCTATAAGGGAACTCGCAAAACATACCCAGGCCATTGTACAGAAGTTCTCGGAATTTTCTATATCCTATAATATCAATATCATCACGGGAAGTATGCCCGAAATGATAGATGGCCGCTTGTACAATGTGGGCTATCTCTGCCGTCGCGATGGTAGTATGGAGCGTTATGAAAAATTACATGTAACTCCGGATGAGGCCAAGGTTTGGGGCATGCAAGGTGGAACACAGCTAAAAGCCTTTGATACCGATTGTGGAAAAATAGGAATACTTATTTGTTATGATTCTGAGTTTCCGGAGCTAAGTCGTTTATTAGCAGATGAAGGCATGGATATCCTTTTTATTCCTTTCTTAACGGATACGCAGAATGGCTATTCAAGAGTCCGACACTGCGCGCAAGCAAGAGCCATAGAAAACGAGTGTTATGTAGCCATTGCCGGTAGCGTAGGGAATTTGCCTAATGTTCAGAATATGGACATTCAGTTTGCCCAATCCATGGTATTCACCCCCTGCGATTTTTCTTTTCCCACCAACGGTATAAAGGCGGAGGCTACACCGAACACGGAAATGATACTCATTGCCGATGTAGATATTGATTTGTTGCGTGAATTGAATCAATTTGGTGCGGTAAGGAACTTAAAAGACAGAAGAACTGATATCTTTGAATTAAGAAAAAAATAAAAAAGATTTGAAGGATTTAAAAATAATAGGAAGCGAAGAGTGGTGTGTTTTTGAAAGTTTGGGTGTCCCAGCAATTAAGGCGAGGGTAGATTCCGGAGCAAAAACCTCCTCTATACAAGCGACCAATTTAAAAGTATATACAAAAGGGACACAAGAGTGGGTGCGGTTTGAAGTCAACCCGCTTCAGGAAAACAGAAGTATCGCTATTGAGTGTGAAGCTCGTTTAGTAGATCGGCGTATGGTAAAGAGTTCTTCCGGTATTTCTGAGGAGCGATTGGTTGTAAAAACACCAGTGACAATAGGCGACGATACCTTTGATGTAGAGCTGACCTTAGCCAATCGGGACACCATGGAGTTTCGTATGCTTTTGGGTCGAGAGGCCTTGAACGACCGGTACATCGTTAATCCGGTATTGAATTATGCAGCTAAGGAATTTTCCGATGTAGAGATAGACCTAAAATATGCCCCGTTTAAAAAGGAAAAAACAGGATTAAAAATAGCGCTGCTTGCAAGCAACCCTAAGCTGTATAGCAATATGCGAATTATGGAGGCCGCCGAGGCCCGTGGGCATGAAATTCAGTTTTTAAATGTGGAACTGGCCTATATGAAATTGGATGCCAATTCTCCCGAAATACGCTATAGAGGCGGGAATATTTTGACCGATTTTGACGCAGTAATTCCGCGTATAAAACCATCTGTTACTTTTTATGGTTGTGCATTGATTAGGCAGTTTACCAATTTAGGAGCTTATTGTCAAAATTCAGCGGAAGCCATAACACAGTCCAGGGATAAATTGTTTGCTTCGCAATTGTTCTCTAAAAACGATATCCATATTCCCATCACCGGTTTTGCAAAGTCGCCCCAAGACACAAAAGATCTTATTAAAATGGTTAACGGGGCACCATTAATCATAAAACTATTGGAAAGTACCCAGGGGAAAGGTGTGGTCTTGGCGGAGACCAACAAAGCAGCAGAAAGTGTGATCAATGCCTTTAAGAGTGTCAATACAAACATCTTGGTTCAAGAGTTTATTAAAGAAGCCAACGGGCAGGATATTCGTTGTTTCGTAGTAAACGGAAAAGTAGTAGCTAGTATGCAGAGACAGGCGCAAAAAGGGGAGTTCCGTGCTAATATTCACCAAGGCGGCATGGCATCTATCATAAAGATTACGGCAGAGGAGAAGAAGTTGGCTGTAAAGGCGGCAAAGATACTTGACCTGGCAGTAGCAGGCGTGGATATTATCCGTTCCAATAAAGGCCCGTTGTTGTTAGAAGTGAATTCTTCCCCTGGCTTGGAAGGTATAGAAAACGCCACAGGAAAGGACATTGCCAACGAAATGATTGTATCTATTGAAAAGAAGTTGAAGTTTAGCATTTAGGGTATATAGGTGTTTTTAGGGTTTGAAATACGGTTGTATTCACTTTGTACTATATTTCTTAAATTTAGTCGGTTGTAGATAATAGTTCCTTTGTGCAAATGGGTACAACAAGCTAAAAAAATCATCGAATGGACTTAGGAAAATCTACACGTTCAAGGTTGACAGCCATTCTTACCGAGATACAATGAAAGATGTAACAGAAATAGTACATAGTGATGCTACTGCCAAAATAAAACAGTTCCAAAAAGGGGCTATACTACAAAACGCCGGAGATGCTTTGGCCAAAACTTTTTATGTCAAAAAAGGTCTCCTAAGAAGTTATATCATAGACAGCAAAGGAAAAGAGCATATTTTTATGTTCGCTCCAGAAGGTTGGATTATTGCAGATGCGGAGGCCTTAGAGTTTAATGAACCTGTTCAATTATTTATTGATTGTTTAGAAGATTCAGAGGTAATTATCTTTAACAAAGACTACCTATTCAAAGCTGATTTGCCAAAGGAAAAAATAGTAAGGAATGTACAACTTTTATACAGACGATTGGCCAAATTGCAGCGGAGGGTACTCATGCTAATGGGGTCGCCGGCAATAGATCGTTATACCTACTTTTTGGATACCTATCCAGAATTATCTCATCGGATTCCGCAGCGTATGATAGCTACCTATTTAGGAATTACACCCCAAGCGCTCAGTACGATACGAGGGAAAATAGCGCAATCAGATTAAATTTTTAGGATTTTTTATATTTTAGTTTCCAGAATTCATGGGTTTTTTGTGGTCTCGAAATTTTGGGGTTACCTGCAGTTAGGCAATTTAGTTCTTCATCTACATGAATGCATAGCTAAAAATAAATTGTGAAATTTGAGTATAAATTTTACATCTATGAGCAAAGAGTATTCAAATGGTGACATCACCATAAAATGGCAACCAAAACTGTGCAAGCATGCTGGTGTATGCGTAAAAACTTTACCAAAGGTGTATGATCCTAAAGCATCTCCATGGATTGCCATAGAAAATGCTTCAACCGAAGCGCTAAAGAATCAAATCAATAACTGCCCATCTGGGGCGTTAACATACACGAACAATGCGTAAAATAATAAACATAGAACCGCTGGGCTTCCCATGGAAAACGCAAGACCCGTTTTTGTTCTGTGCCTATCACAGAGATGAATATCCGAAAGGGAATTCGGATATGGGCGTAGATACTGAAGCCCTAAAAGGAAGAAGTGTAGGTCAGGATTTTACTATAAAAGAGGGATGGAGAATGTATCATGGAAGTAATATTCCCGGTTTTCCCTACCATCCGCACCGAGGTTTTGAAACCATCACTATTAACAAAGAAGGGGTAGTAGACCATTCAGATTCGTTGGGAGCAAGTGGTCGTTTTATGGGGGGAGATGTGCAATGGATGACAGCTGGTAAAGGCATTCAACATTCCGAAATGTTTCCGTTAATTCAGGAGGATAAAGGAAACCCTTTAGAGATTTTTCAAATTTGGCTCAACTTGCCTAAAGTTTCCAAAATGGTGGAACCGCACTTTAAAATGTTATGGAATGAAGATATTCCTGTGGTACATCATAAAGACCAATCAAACAGAAAAACTTCTATTGAAGTTATTGCGGGTAGTTTAAATACGGTCGATGCTTTACCACCAACACCGGATTCTTGGGCGGCAAATCCCCAAAACTCGGTTGGCGTTTATACTGTTAAGATGGAAGCTGGCGCGAATTGGACACTACCTAAAACAAATGCAGAAGCCAATCGTTCTATCTTTTTTTACAAAGGAGAAGCTATTGAAATAGAGGATAGGACGATACTGTCCAACCACTTAATAGAGGTCTCGGCTAGCGAAGCTATAGCCATCAAAAATGGAAAGAAAGCTGCTTATTTTTTAATTTTAGAAGGGAAACCAATAGGGGAACCTGTTGCGCAGCACGGTCCTTTTGTAATGAATACTCAAGAAGAAATAAGAACCGCGATGAAGGACTATGGCAAAACGCAGTTTGGCGGATGGCCTTGGGCAGAAACAGAAGTTGTTCATTCAAAAGACAAAGGCAGGTTTGCGTTACATAGCAATGGGAATGAGGAAATTAAATAAACAGCCTAGCGGTAGCGCCATAAAGTCATTAAAGAAAACTATTTTTTAAATATTCTGACACAGAAGGCGAGAGTACTAAATCCAAAATTAAAAAGATGAGCACACCCAAAATAGCAGATAGGAAACCCATAAAAGTAGAACTTCAAAAAGGAGAGGAGCACTATTGGTGTGCCTGTGGATTAAGTAAAAACCAGCCTTTTTGTGATGGGTCACATAGAACTACGGATATTACGCCCAAAACATTTGTAGCGGAAGAATCTGGTGACGCCTACCTGTGCATGTGCAAGCACACAAAGAATCCTCCATACTGTGATGGCACACATGCTACGTTAAAAGAAGAAAGCGATACCTCAGAAACGCAAGCACCAGTATCTTCTGGCGCTACAAAAGAAGAACCAACATTGGCCTACATTAAGGCATTGGCAAAAGATGGCTTGTCCAAAACAGGGCATCATGGTGAAATGGGTGCTATGGGCGTTCCCATTCCAGAATTGCCACAATGGAAAGACATTCAACTATTAGCGGCACAAATGGCAACCAAACCTTTGATGGAAGACGTTGCGGTAGGTTCCGAATTGGTTATTGGCCCCAATGCTAAAAAGCCTTTGACCTTGGATATACCCTTATTTGTGTCCGACATGAGTTTTGGAGCCTTATCTGAAGAAGCAAAAATAGCGTTATCAAAAGGGGCCGAACTGGCCGGAACAGGTATTTGCTCGGGTGAAGGCGGAATGTTGAACGAGGAGCAAGAGGCGAATTCTAAATACTTTTATGAATATGCTTCTGCAAAATTCGGCTTTGATTGGGAAAAACTAAAACGGGTACAAGCTTTTCATTTTAAAGGAGGACAAGGAGCTAAAACAGGTACTGGCGGACATCTTTCCGGAAATAAAGTGATAGGGAAAATAGCAGAAGTGCGAAATTTAAAAGAAGGAACGCCAGCCGTATCTCCACCAACATTTGATGATTTAACAACCACGGAAGATTTTAAAAACTTTGCTGATAAAGTTCGCGATATAACCGGAGGTATTCCTATTGGATTCAAATTGTCGGCTAATCATATTGAAGATGATATTCAATTTGCCTTAGACGCAAGTGCTGATTATATTATTTTAGATGGACGAGGTGGTGGAACTGGTGCTGCACCCTTAATTTTTAGAAATAATATTTCTGTACCAACGATTCCTGCTCTCGCAAGGGCACGACATTATTTGGACAAAGTAAATAGAAAAGACGTCACATTAATTATCACGGGGGGTATTAGAGTGCCTGATGATTTTATAAAAGCCATGGCCTTAGGCGCTGATGGTATCGCATTGTCTAACTCGGCATTACAATCCATAGGCTGTGTAGCCGCTAGAATGTGTAATACAAATAACTGCCCAGCCGGAGTAGCGACCCAAAAACCAGAATTGAGAAAATTATTGAATGTAGAAAAATCAGCAAAGCAATTATATAATTTCTTTTCTGCATCAACTGAATTGATGAAAGTAATGGCGAGAGCTTGTGGTCATGACCATTTAAATAAGTTCAATCAAAAGGATATCACCGCTTGGAAAAAAGATATGGCGGAACTAACAGGAATTAAATTTGCAGGGATGTAAAAAATGATGAGCTTTGAATTTAAACGTATAACTATAGGACTACTAGAGTAAGCTCCATGAATTAAACTCATGAAGAGAAAAGTAGTTCAACAGTTATTTTGGATACTATTGAAAACAAGTTGAAGTTTAGCAGCTAGCAAAAACCAAACTGTAATATGACATACGCATACACTATACTTTATGTAGAAAATGTATCGGAGACCATTGAGTTTTATGAAAGAGCATTCGGACTTAGCCGAAAATTCATAACGCCAGAAAACGATTACGGAGAATTGCTTACAGGGGAAACGACTATTGCATTTGCTTCAATAGCTTTGGGGCATTCTAACTTTAAGAGCGGATTCGAAAAAAGTAATAATTCCGGCAAACCATTTGGAGTCGAATTGGCTTTTACGACCGAAAATATTGAGACGGACTTTCAAAACGCACTAAATATGGGCGCAACTGAATTTGAACCGTTAACCGAAAAATCGTGGGGACAGAAAGTAGGATATGTACGGGATAATAATGGGTTCTTGATTGAAATCTGTACACCATTAAAATCTAAATAATAACAAAATCCGCAGTAAATCAGCCTTTTTCAATTTCAATTAAAGTAATGGAAAATATACTTTTTTATTTCATTATAACATATATCGAGAGATCAACAAACCGGCGCAACAATTGTTTTTAAAAGAAAGTTTAGTGGGCATTCTAATGGGCGATTTCATTTCCGTTACAAAGGTGCGTAATGTGATGTCTTATCTCGAAACCTCCTCCATCGAAATAGTAAAAATAGGCAAAGACCTAAATTAGGTTGTAGGCAATATAAAAGAAGGGAAAGGCGCCATCAACTATCTAGCAACTGATACTACCTTAGTGAGTCAACTGCAAAGTACCATAAAAAATCTATAGCAGGATGTAGAGCGGTTTAATGAAAATATGGAGGTGCTAAAATATAATTTTTTGACATGGGGGTATTTTAGAAGGCAGGAGTAAGAAGGGGAAAAGGAGAACAGAGAATGACTAAAAAATCAATGAAAATTCTAAATATGTTTTAAACTGCAATAAGAACGAAAACTATGCACAATTCAACAAGGGTATATAGCTTTCCATCATCGCCAGATATTTTTTAACTTCAGAAAATGCCTTCCCTTTATCAACTTCGCCAGATGCGCTCCTTGCCCGAAGACTGTTGACTTTTGCCCGCACATTGGCACGGTAGATTTTATAATAGATAAAAAGCTTGCGTTCGGCTGCAGTTCGCATCGCAGGAAAAAGACGGTTGTACTGCTCAATAAATAGATGTGACAAATCATTCCTGCCCGAAGCATCCAAATCCATACAAAGAAAAGCGACCTCGTTCAATACATCGATCTGGCGGTATTCATCGTTGAATTCAATACAATCGAAGGGCTGGGGTTCGGGTAATAAAAAAATATTTCGGGTATGTAGGTCTCCATGGCAATCCCTAAAAAATCCGGAGCGCAACCTATCGTTTAATAATTCTTCATTTTTACGTAGAAAGGTATTCGAACTTGTTACGGCATGGTCAATGAAGCTAGCGTATTCCGAGTTAAGGTTTTCGTAAAGAAATTGTTTTTCTAGACCTAGGTCATTGAATTCTTCCTTTATGTCAATAACGTTCTTTTTATAAATGACGGTTGCGCTTTTATGGAAGTCCGCTATACGTTCCGCTAAATTTTTGATATCAGATTCGCTTACCTTATTCTGTGACAGCAGTACATCCATTTGCTTTTCGGTACTGAGTTTACGCATTTTCAAGGCGTAGTCGATTCGAATTCCTTCTTTTCCGCCAATGAAATAATTTCCTTGCAATTCTTTTATCGGTAATACCTCAAGATAGATATCTTGAGAAAATCTTTGGTTGAGTTCCAATTCTCTTTCGCAAAAATGTTTGCGCAGTTTTAAGGTAGAAAAATCAAGAAAGGAATACTTGATCGGCTTTTTGATTTTATATACAAACCGGTCACAAAGGATTACCCACGAGATATGGGTCTCGACAAGTTTCCGCTGCTTAGTGGTCTCGCGGAATTCCCCTTGGGAAATTAACGTATCAATTTCTTCATTTGTCATCCCTCAGGTATTCGGTAGCCTTTTGTAGCATGTCGTCAATGTTTTCATTGGTAGATTCTAGGCTTAAATAGGTTTCTTCCAAAGGTTCCCATTGTTGTAGGATTAATTGGTATATTTTAAAGTCAGCTTCACTAAAAGGCCTACTTTTCTTCAATCGTTTTTTAATAATACCTTCATCGGCCCAGACCTCTATAAAATGAATTTTCTCATTGGGATTCTTTTTAAATAGTTTCCGAATTTCTTTTTTATGAAAAGTAGCATCAAGCACCAAGTTCTTTTCTTTGGTAATAGCCACCTTCATTTTTTTTAACATGACATTATAGACCGTTTCTTTTTCCAAATCAGAATAGGTGCGTTTTGGGAAAAGCTGTTTCCGTAAATGGTCGCTATTGACATATGACCCATCTATCTTTTTCGCAAGTCTGGAAGCAAAATAGCTTTTGCCCGAACCGGGTAGGCCTAAAACGAGCACAATCATACGCTGCTTTTTTGTTTGTTTCCTTTTTCGTATTAGCCAAAAGCATGGTGTTCTTTATTTTTTAGAAAATCAGAAGCACCAACGATAGGTAAACGTAGGTTGTATCCTTTTTAAAGGTAATGCCTTAAATGTAGCTGATGGGAATCTCATCTAAAATGACCTAAATCATTCAATTGCTCTTTTATGGGTCGTCACTTTGTGTAGAATACGATGTGCTAATTATAAAAACGTTAAATTGAATTACTGTTATAGTAGCATTAGTATTGACTTCCTGTGTAGGTTAGAAAAACTATGCTGTCGCGTTGGACAGGGCGAATCTTTGTGAAAATAATCTAAACAATAGCGAGAATGAAGTTTCCATATTGGAAAATAATTTGCCGAACGAGAAAAACCGCGTAAAATCCTTGGAATAACAAATGGAAGACCAGATTATACCCTACTAATAAGGATATATATGATTCCGATTAGGATGATACCTCCAAAAGTATAAGTCACAAGCTTCCCGGTAGTTTTAGATCCCCTAAAGGCAGTAATACCTAACTTTACTAACATGTTGCTCATAATTGCCGCAATTATGACTGTGGAGGCGAGTTTTAATTTTTCCCCATCCAAAGAAAATTTAGCCATACTTATGGTAATGGCATCGGTGTCTCCCAGACCTGCAATTAGAGCGGAGTAATACAATCCACTTTCCCCGAAAAATTCGTTGCTATAAAAAACAGCAAAAAGAATCACGACATAAATGACTCCGAACCCAATGGCATTAAGCAGGTTCATGGGGTTGCCCAATTTAATATTTGTATCGGGTTTATTGGAGTCCCTCTTTATCAGTAGCAAAGAGACAACCAAGCAGACCAATGTCAACACACCAAAAGGGAGTGCCAAATAGGTCAATAGAGCATTGTTGAAGATATAAGCTAAGAGGATAAGTCTCGGAAACATGATGGCAGAGGCAATGATAATTCCCGCAGCATATTTTCTGGAGAGTTCTGGAGATTCCACACTTCTGGAGGCATAGCTCCAAGTTACTGCGGTGCTCGATATTAAACCGCCAAGGATTGCTGTTAGCAAGATTCCTTTTTTAGAACCTACATATTTGACCAACAAATAGCCAATGAAGTTTAAAAAAGATACGATTACGATAATGGATCCAATTTCAAACGGGTTCAATAAATCATTGGGGCCATAGGTTTTGTTAGGTAAAAAAGGCAGTATCAAAAGAGCGATTATCGAGAACTTAATAAATGCAAATAGTTCTTCGGATGTGATGTTACTGATGACCGTACGAAATCTGGTCTTTAATGAAAGTAGGGTTACGATAATGACGGCCGTAGCCACCGCATCACGATAGAATTCTGCTGAAACCATTACGCCTAAAACGAACGTAGCGATAAGAGCCAAATTGGTGGTCAGACCTTTTCCATATTCTTCCTGTTTCTGAAAAAAGTGATTAAACGCCAGAAATAAAATGAAGGCCCCTAAACTTACAATCAATAACCAAGGCGTAAATTTTTCCGTAAGGTTCCCCAAGGAAAAGCCCAAGATGGCCACAATGGGAAAGGTACGGATGCCGGCGAATCCTTGATCCTTTAGTTTGTCGTATTCTCGTTCCAAACCTAGTATAAGGCCTATACCCATACTAATGAGCACTCCTAAAATATAGGAGCCCATTAATTCATTCATCCCTTGATATGCGTTCATATATTTCTTTTAGTTCATTATGAAGAAAGCATATCTTCCCGATTGCTAAAGATTTGACATAGCTTAATCCCAGTTCTTCCCAAACCATACGAATGCGCTCGTACTTTTAAAAGGAGAAACTTTTTTCAGTATCGGGATGAGTTTTTAAATAGCTCGTAGGAATCACTTTTTTGATACCACTGTTCGCCAAAACGTCCTCAAACCTATATTTGGCGAGGACGTTGAACAGGGTAGTATACCTTTTAAGTGCTTTGTGCCTAGTAAGTTTTATTACAACCATAACCGATAGGTATTCTTACATATATTTTGAAAGAAAACGGAAGAATTCTTTTTTAAGGTCTGCATATATCTGCCGTTGGGTCTCCATTTTATTTCGGAATTCCAAGTGCTTTTTAACCATAGCAACATCCATCGATACATTGCCTGTTTTGCTATGCCCTACAATGTTTGCCTCGTGTTTCTCTATGGTTTCTTGCAAATCCTCAATTATACCCCCATGAAGGATAAATTCGTTCTGGTAATGTTCTAATTGGGCTAGTACTTCTTTGTCTGTCCATCGGGTTACCAATTCGCTTAACCTGTTCTTGAATGATTTCAGTTCGTCATTCCAAAATGCAAGCTCAGATTGCCATTGCTGGTGCTCAAAATGCAGGTCTGAATCGTAGATTACTTGTTTTTCCATAATATGTAGATTATTGTTTGTTAAATAAATTATATTCTTATAGAGTATTACGTTGCTTATTCACTGCTTATTAGGGTTTTCGCCGGTAGGATGGGCGTTTTGAAAACATTTATCAGCCTTTTTCTTTTCCCCATTCCAACCAACTCGATTAGTAATAATCTTCATCCAATTCAATTACTTTAACGTTACCCGGTTTCTAGGTCAAGTTATTTCAGGATGTCCCGATTTACATTCGATAAGAAATGAAAGCACCAAAAAAGGAATCAATGTTTTTATTTATATATCAGAATTTTATAAAATGACCATAAGACATAAAGTAATGCAAGCCCTATTACAAAAAAGCCGTGATGAATCATTTTTTAACGGTACTTTTCATTATCTCGTAAAATGTAAAATTATAAATCCTTTTTTCTTCTAACTATGACTTTGGTCAGTCTTAAAAAGAGGGAGGGTTGGTTTATAGTTATAAAAAACCAATAGCAACGAGTAGGGCATCATAATAGGTTTGGTGTTATAGTTGATTTTAATCATAGTAAATGTAATTTCAACCTCATGGTTTTATGATGACGACAGAGCAAAGCCCTATAAACGATTATTTTGATAAGCTAGCAAGGTGTTCTTCTGAAATTCGAAAGCTTACGCTAAAAGGACTGCGAGATGTTCTAGAAGGATTTAGGAATTGGCGCTTGAATATTACCGTTAGAGTTTCGGGGATTTAGTACCGCATCTTAATGACGTGGATGAACTGTTTTCTATGATGCATAAGACTTTCGAACATGAAAGCTACCATAAGGGACATATAGCTGCTTATCTAAAAGTTATAAAGGGCGAAATTCTTACCAGTTCATTCTGTAGTCTAAGCATGTATAATTTAGGGTTCAATTTTTACCAATCGATTTATAAAAATAGTAAGAGATTATTTCTAGGTGCCTGGGGGAGTTTCTGTAATCCGTTTCCCCAATAGCCTCTCCAGATCCTCTTTTTCAACTACTTCTTGTTTTAAAAGGAGCTGTGCCAGTTTCTCTAGTTCGTCACGATGTTCGATCAATAGATTTTTAGTTCGTACATAGGCTGTCATTATAAGATTTTGAACTTCTTTGTCAATTTTATGAGCCATATTTTCGCTATAGGGTTTCCCTAATAACCGCTCATTTCGTCCTGAGGAATCGTAAAAACTAATAGGACCAATTTCTTCATCCAGTCCGTAATAGGCAACCATGGTATAGGCTTGTTTGGTCACTTTTTCCAAATCGTCCAAAGCACCTGAGGAAGGCTCCCCAAAAATGATGTCCTCTGCAGCACGCCCACCCAACGAGGCACAGATTTGATCTATGAATTGCGATTTGGTCACAATCTGCCGTTCTTCTGGCAAGTACCATGCGGCACCTAAGGATTTTCCCCGTGGAATGATGGAAACCTTGACCAATGAATCTACATTTTTAAGATACCAACTGACCACTGCGTGACCCGCCTCGTGGTGCGCCACGATTTCTTTTTCTTTAGGCGAAATTATCTTGCTTTTGCGTTCCAGACCACCAATGATTCGATCTCGTGCTTCCATAAAATCTTCCTGCTCCACTTCCATCTTTTTCTTTCGTGCAGCGATTAGGGCGGCCTCATTGCAAATATTGGCGATATCGGCCCCTGAAAATCCGGGACTAAGTTTGGCTAATAGTTCAACATCGATATTTTTAGCCAATTTCAAAGGACGCAGATGTACCCCGAAAATCTCTTTTCGTTCCTGTTTTGTTGGTAATTCCAGATAGATATGGCGGTCGAACCTTCCTGGACGTAAAAGAGCCTTGTCCAGCACATCTGGACGATTGGTAGCGGCCAAAACGATAACCCCTGTTTTGGGACCGAACCCGTCCAATTCTGTTAATAATTGGTTGAGTGTACTTTCCCGTTCGTCGTTCGCCTGAAAGGCGTTCATTTTACCGCGAGAGCGTCCTACGGCATCAATCTCATCGATAAAAATGATGCTTGGTGATTTCTCCTTGGCGCGTTTGAATAGGTCCCTTACCCGTGAGGCACCTACCCCAACGAACATCTCCACAAACTCCGACCCGGACATGGAAAAAAAGGGTACGCCCGCTTCCCCCGCTACTGCTTTGGCCATTAAAGTTTTTCCGGTTCCAGGGGGCCCTACTAGCATAACCCCTTTTGGGATTTTAGCCCCTAATTTTGTGTATCTATCAGGATTTTTAAGAAAATCGACTACTTCCATGACCTCGATCTTGGCTTCTTTCAGTCCCGCAATATCTTTAAAGTCTACTTGGCTTTTGGTTCCTTTCTCTGTAAGTTTTGCGGTGGATTTCCCAAAGTTGAACAATTGACTTCCTTTTGCACTTCCGCCACCTATTCTACGCATCATAAATAGATAGAAGAGAATAATAACCCCAAAGGGCAGTAGCCATGATAGCATGCTGATCCAACTGGTGCGAGACCGGTATTGTACGTCGATTTTTTCTTGCAGAATAAAACCTTGTTGCGCTTGTTGCAACTTATTTTCGAACGTTTCCACCGAGCCGATGTTCATGCTGTATTGGGGTGCTTCGGTGGTTGGGAAAAACTTTTCACCGACCTCTTTGTGCTTCGGGTCATTGAGATTTTCCTTTTTGATATAAATCTCGGCGATTTCTTTGTTAACTACCACAATTTTTTTCACCTCACGCTGTTCCAAAAGGGAGTCCCGTACAAAAGTCCAACTAACATCTTTAGTGCCGGAAATAGGATTTGAAAAGAGAGTAACTACCACTATTAGTCCAAACAGAAAAAAATAGAACCAATTGAAACCATAGCCTCCATAGGGGGATTTTGAATTCTTTTTACCCGAGATGTTGGAGCTGTCTGATGGCGAGGCAGGCATTTTATTTTTATTCGACGGTTGCTTCATTTTTTTCAGAACTAAAATTTGATACAATGCTTACATGAATCCTGACCTGCACATCACCGCACATCATAAGGACTACTCCTGCAGTTTCCAAGACTGCTTGCTAGTTTTAGACCGTGTTTAACGAACTGCGCATCTTCAGGTATACTCATGCTACAGCGTTTGGTAAATCCTTCCATAGTTGTATGTTTCGGTATACGAAACTTCCTAAATTACAGTTCTCATTATTGTGATTTTTTGAATGGTCTGTAATCACTTCTCTATAAATTATTAATGAACCTTTTTTTTGTACAAGAACACTTCTTCTTCTGATTTAGAACCAAAACTATTTCAAAAAAATCGATTTTAAAATGATACAAATCATTTCCAACTTCCCCATTGTTCTACATTTTGATATTCAAATCAAAAGGGATGAAAAATAGAATTTTAGATAGACTATTATCACTATTGCCTTTTATTATAATACCTGTATTTTTTATAGTGTCAAGTTGCAGCCCCATAGTCCTTGCTTCGCAATCCAACAATCTATCACCACCTTGGTTCTATCCAAATCGATTAAAGGAGACAATCTAAAGTCCTTTTCATTCGTTGATTCGGACGATATGGAAATCGGAGAATGGGTATTGGCTGTAGGAAATCCATATAGTCTGTACTCTACGGTTACCGCCGGTATCATCAGTGCGAAGGCACGGAATATCAACATCAATCCCGAGAAATTTGCGGTCGAGAGTTTTATAAAGTCTGATGCAGCTATCAATTCTGGTAACAGCGGGCGCGCACTGGTAAACCTTAGTGGACAAATAGTTGGAATCAATACGGCTATTGCCAGCAGAACGGGTAGTTATTCCTGATATGGCTTCGCCGTACCTAGCAATATCGTTACCAAAGTGGTAGCTGATCTTTTAAAATATTGTAGCGTACAGCTTGGCATGCTCGGTGTTACAATACGGACGATGAACGGTTGTTTGGCCAAGGAAAAAAATATGGATTTCATTAAAGGCGTCTGGGTCGAAAACGTAGGCAAAGATAGTGCAGGCGAAAAGGCAGGCATTGAAGCCGGGGATATTATCATAAAAGTGGACGGAACAATAGTGACGACCTCACCAAGATTACAGGAAATCATAGCCCGGAACGGACCGGGCGACAAGTTATCAGTCATGGTGAATCGAAAAGGAAGGGAACGGGAGTTTCAGGTCACTCTTGAAAACGTAAAGGGCACTATAGAAATCACGAAAAAGGAATACGTGGAAATGCTCAATTATCTAGGCGCCGATTTTGAAATACTGGACCACGAAACCGCCAAAAAGTTGAATTTGGATGGTGGGGTCAGGGTAGTCAACTTCTATCCCGGCCTATTGCGCCAGAGCACTCAAATACGACCCGGTTATATCATTACCCATATTGATGGCAAATAAGTAACCAATATAAAAGAGTTGGTTGCAAATTTGAAAAATTAAAAGGAGGGCGTGATGCTCAAAGGTGTATATGAGGACGTACCCGGAAAACAGTACTATGCTTTCGGACTGGATTCTTGATCGCTTCCTATTTTAGATTTTTATAATATCAGTAGGGGTTTCCACCAAAATAGTGATGTCACCACGTAAGGCTATGGGTTGTTTCATTATTTCTGGATTGTGCCGTATCATCTTTATCCAATCGTCCGTAGAAAAATCGTGATGCTCGAAATGTTTTTTATAGGATGGGTGTTCTTGATTTATTAAGTCAGCCACTTCCATATGCAACCGGTCTGCAAGTTCTACGATTTGAGTTCCAGTTAGTTTTGTTTTTAGTATGTCGATTTCTTGAATGGCCAATCCTTCTGCTTTAGCGTATGCCAGGCTCTGTTTTGCTCTTGTTGAATTAGAGCTGTAAAATAATGTTATTTGTCTGTCCGATGTTGCGATTTC
>CAZMUV010000063.1:0-15594 GCA_964569345.1 uncultured Maribacter sp.
CAGATAAACAAAAACCTAGAGCTATGAACGAAGTAGGAGGACAACCCAACAGAATTGAGAAAAACACAAAAATCAAAGGAGATATTATTTCCGAAGCCGATTTCCGTATTGATGGTAAATTGGACGGTAACGTAAAAACCTCTGGTAAAGTAGTAATCGGAAAGGACGGTTACATTCACGGAAAAGTAGAATGTGTAAATGCGGATATTGAAGGGAGCTTTAACGGCGAACTATTGGTTTCCGATTTGCTATCCTTAAAATCATCTGCGGTAATAGAAGGAACGGTATCGGTTAGTAAACTTGCCGTAGAACCAGGAGCTACTTTTAATGCTTCTTGCACCATGAAGGGTAGTGCAGGTGCTATGAGCTCAAATTCTGGAAGTTTCAAAGGGAAGAATGAGCCAGCAAAAGCCTCGTAAAGATAATAAGGGCCTTAGAAACGCCGCAAGACTATCTGGCATAGCAATCCAGATGGGTGCTACCATATATTTAGGAAATCTTTTGGGTTCGTGGCTAGACGGCAAATTCGATAAAACCTTTTGGGAAACAACCTGCACGCTTTTAGCTATTGCCTTGTCCATGTATTCCGTTATCAAACAGGCAAATCAACTTAATAGGTAGGTTTTGATAAAAAAATTGATAATCTATTTAGTGGCCTTTGGTGTACTTTTTGTTTGTGGTTCCTATGTGCATCTATATTTTTTGGGAGCTGAAGTTAGCTCCTTGAATTTTTTTGTAAGCAACATTTACTTATTCCACGCGTTGTTTTCTTTTCTACTTTGTAGTGTGTTTTATGTGTTGTCAAACAATCACAAATTCCAGCATCAGCTTGGTTTTCTTTACCTCGGGGCATTGCTTTTTAAATTATTAGCCTTTTCCGTTATTTTCTATTCCGTGTTGTTCCAGCAGGAAACATTGAGTTATAATGAACGTCTGTCCCTTCTCATTCCCGTGTTTGTTTTTATGGTTCCAGAGGTATACTTTATCTCGAAAATATTGTTGAAAACAGACCCAGTTAAGAAATAGAGGAAAAAAACTAGAAAATTATTTTTTAATAAGTACCTTTGCGCGACTTTTAGAAAGACATATTTTGAAAGAATCGCAATGAAAAAAGCATCTACATATTTTAGTAAATTGATTACCACAATAATTCTTTTAACTGTGGCTACTGGTTTTTCCAATCCAAAATCTGGAGAGGAAGACCAAGTAGACACTAGTGATGAGATAAGGGAGTACATAAATCATCACATAAAAGATTCTCACGATTTCCATTTATTTTCCTATTCAAATAATGCAGGGGAGCGTAAACACATCGGTTTTCCGCTACCAGTAATTGTTTGGTCTTCTGAAGGCTTAGTCACTTTTATGTCGTCTGCATTTCATCACGACGATAATGGCGAGGTCATTGTAGAGAAAAATGGCACTAAATTCGCGAAATTGCATAGTAAAATATACGAACTCAATAGTGGTGAGACCACAATTACTTTTGATGAAGAGGAGCATGCTTCGAATGCAAGTAAGGTTTTGGATTTTTCCATTACAAAAAGTGTTGTTGGGGTTCTTTTAGTGGGTCTATTTATGCTTTTAGCTTTTTCATCTTTGGGACGTCAATACAAAAACAAAAAAGTTCCTACCGGTTTTGGTAGAGTATTGGAGCCTTTGGTACTTTATGTCCGAGACGAGATTTCAAGACCTAATATTGGCGAAAAGCATTACAGAAAATTTACCGGATATCTTTTAACGGTATTCTTTTTTATATGGATACTGAATTTATTGGGTTTAACTCCATTTGGTTTTAATGTTACTGGGCAGTTGGCTGTAACGGCGTGTTTGGCAATTTTCACTTTAGTTATTTACACGGTCAGCGGTAATAAAGACTATTGGATGCACATTTTGTGGATGCCAGGAGTGCCATATCTTATTAGACCTGTATTGGCTGTTATAGAATTAGCTGGAGCTTTGATTATAAAGCCCTTCTCATTATTAGTACGTCTTTTTGCAAACATATCTGCAGGGCATATTGTAGTAATGAGTTTGATAGCGATTATGTTTACGTTAAAGGAAACGTTGGGTGTAGCTGGAGCAACGGTCTTGTCGTTTATTTTATCCTTCTTTATTACATTAATTGAAGTTTTGGTTGCCTTTTTACAGGCATATATTTTCACAATGCTTTCAGCGCTGTTCATTGGAATGGCAGTCGCAGAACACGACCATGATCATGCACATGATGAGAAAGGTAATGAAGTGGTGGATGCTGAGGATGTTCGTGAAAATTTTATTTAGAGTTTTTTTTAATTTAATATAAATTCATTTACTATGTACAACATGATTGGAGCCGGTTTAATCGTAATCGGAGCAGGTATTGGTCTAGGTCAGATTGGTGGAAAAGCAATGGAAGGTATTGCTCGTCAACCAGAAGCAACTAATAAAATCCAGACTGCGATGATTATTATTGCTGCACTTTTAGAAGGTTTGGCTTTTGGTGCCTTGTTCTTAGGAAAATAAGAACAAAAACTAGTAAAGACATTTTCCTGCAACGGTTGGTTGCAGGGAATTGTTTTAATTGAAAAACAAGAAGTATAATTTATAATTATGGAAACTTTAATAAACGATTTTTCTCCAGGGTTATTTGTAGTGCAGACAATTCTTTTGCTAGGGTTAATTTTGCTTTTGGTAAAGTTTGCCTGGAAACCTATATTAAGTTCATTGAACGAACGTGAGGAAGGTATTACCAATGCTTTAGAAGCAGCCGAGAACGCTCGTAAAGAAATGCAAAATCTTCAGGCTGATAATGACAAGCTTTTAAAGGAAGCCCGTGCAGAGCGTGAGGCCATGTTAAAAGAAGCAAGGGAGATAAAGGATAAGTTGATTTCCGATTCTAAAGAACAGGCTAAAATTGAAGGCGATAAAATTGTACTTCAAGCACAAGCTGCTATCGAAAGCGAAAAGAAAGCTGCTATGGCCGATATTAAAAGTCAAGTTGCCGAGCTATCCGTTGCAATTGCTGAGAAGGTAATTAAGCAAGAACTTTCTAATAAAGACAAGCAATTGAAATTGGTTGACGAGCTTTTGGGAGATATCAAATTGAAGTAAGAAAGCATGAGTGAATCTAGAGCAGCAATACGTTACGCCAAGGCCATCTTGGATTTGGCAGTGGACAAAAAGGCTACGGATGCCGTGGAGAAGGATATGCGTTCTGTTTTGGCTACTATTTCCGATAGTGCCGAGCTACGTCAACTATTATCTAGCCCAGTAATTTCTGGCGCTAAGAAAAAGGATATTCTATTAAAGATATTTAAAGGGAGTCACGCCATTTCAGAGGGATTGATTGGGATGTTGGTAGATAATAAAAGAGTCTCCATATTAAACGAGGTGGCTTTAAAGTATATCATTCTTAATGAGCAACAGAAAGGAAAGGATGTAGCCTATGTGACTACGGCTGTACCAATGGATGCTGCAATGGAAAAAAAGATTTTAAAACAAGTGGCCAATATCACAGGAAATAAGGTTACTGTAGAGAATACCGTAGATGAAAGTATCATTGGCGGTTTTGTTTTGCGTGTTGGTGATTTACAGTATGATGCTAGTATCGCCAATAAACTGAATAATTTAAAAAGAGAATTTACAAATAGTCTATAAATAACTATAATTGGACAATGGCGTCTAACGTCTAACGTCTAATATCTAACGTCTAGTAAACATGGCAGGAGTAAAAGCCGCTGAGGTATCAGCAATTTTAAAGCAACAATTATCAGGTTTCGATGCAACCGCTACTTTAGATGAAGTAGGAACAGTATTGCAAGTAGGTGATGGTATCGCCAGGGTCTTTGGTTTGGCCAACGTGCAATATGGCGAACTAGTTGAGTTCGACGGTGGTTTGGAAGGAATCGTTTTGAACTTGGAAGAAGATAACGTAGGTGTGGTTTTATTGGGCCATTCTAGAGAAATTGGAGAAGGAACTACCGTAAAGCGTACACAACGTATTGCTTCCATAAATGTTGGTGAGGGTATTGTTGGCCGTGTAGTGGATACCTTAGGACAACCTATAGATGGTAAAGGACCTATTGCTGGAAAAACGTATGAAATGCCATTGGAGCGTAAAGCGCCAGGGGTAATTTTCCGTGAGCCGGTTACAGAGCCTTTACAGACTGGAATTAAGGCGATTGATGCCATGATTCCTGTAGGAAGAGGACAACGTGAATTGGTGATTGGTGACCGTCAAACAGGTAAGACTACTGTTTGTATCGATACCATTCTAAACCAAAAAGAATTTTTTGATGCAGGTGAACCTGTTTATTGTATCTATGTTGCCATTGGCCAGAAAGCTTCAACTGTTGCAGGTATTGCACAGGTTTTGGAAGATAAAGGCGCTATGGCTTATACGACTATAGTGGCTGCAAACGCATCTGACCCTGCTCCAATGCAAGTATATGCTCCTTTTGCAGGTGCATCTATTGGAGAGTACTTTAGGGATACCGGTCGTCCGGCTTTGATTATATATGATGATTTATCAAAACAAGCTGTTGCCTATCGTGAGGTTTCTTTATTATTGAGAAGACCACCGGGACGTGAGGCATACCCAGGGGATGTTTTTTATCTACACTCTAGATTATTGGAGCGTGCTGCAAAGGTCATTAACAATGATGCTATTGCTAAGGAGATGAACGATTTGCCAGATGTTTTAAAACCAATGGTAAAAGGTGGAGGTTCGTTAACGGCTTTACCAATTATTGAAACTCAGGCAGGTGATGTATCGGCCTATATTCCAACGAACGTAATTTCTATTACGGACGGTCAGATTTTCTTGGAGCAAGATTTATTCAACCAAGGGGTTCGTCCTGCAATTAACGTAGGTATCTCGGTATCTCGTGTTGGAGGTAACGCGCAGATTAAGGCTATGAAGAAAGTGGCAGGTACACTTAAACTGGATCAAGCACAATTCCGTGAATTGGAAGCTTTTGCCAAGTTTGGTTCCGATTTGGATGCAGCTACACTAAACGTAATTGAAAAAGGACGTAGAAACGTAGAAATACTAAAACAAGCGCAGAACGACCCATTTACAGTAGAAGATCAGGTTGCAATTATCTACGCAGGTTCTAAGAACTTGTTAAGAGATGTTCCTGTGGAGAAAATAAAGGAATTTGAAAGAGATTATATCGAATTTTTAAATGCGAAGCATAGAGGAATTTTAGATACACTTAAATCAGGAAAGCTAACGGATGAGGTTACGGATACCTTAACATCGGTTTGTAAAGAGCTTTCATCTAAATACGTAGGTTAAAAGATAGCAGATAGTTCTAAGTATGAAGAAATATTTCTTCATACTTAGAACAAATTACTCAATACTGATAGAAAATGGCCAATTTAAAGGAAATACGGAACAGAATAGCATCAGTATCATCAACGATGCAGATTACCAGTGCCATGAAAATGGTTTCTGCTGCTAAGTTAAAGAAGGCCCAAGATGCAATTACGGCAATGAGGCCTTATGCCGATAAGCTGACAGAATTACTACAAGGACTTAGTGCCAGTATGGATTCGGATGCCGGAAGTAAGTATGCTGATAATAGAACGGTAAATAAAGTATTAATCGTTGCCATTACCTCAAACAGAGGCTTATGTGGTGCTTTCAACACCAATATCCTAAAGCAGAGTACGAATTTAGCGGATACTGTTTATGCGGATAAGCAAGTAGATTTTATTGCCGTTGGAAAAAAGGCAAATGATTTTTTAGTAAAAAAGTATACGGTTCTTTCGAATCATAGCTCAGTTTACGAAGACCTTACTTTTGATAATGTCGCTAAGATAGCAGAGGGTTTAATGGAGCAGTTTACAAATGGTTCCTACGATAAGATTGAAATTGTGTATAACAAGTTCAAGAACGCAGCTACACAAATCGTAATGACTGAGCAGTTTTTACCTATAGTTCCTATGGTAGGTAACGAAAATACAAGCGCAGATTATACGTTTGAACCATCTAAATTGGAAATTATAGAGCAGTTGATTCCTAAATCTTTGAAAACGCAATTGTACAAGGGTATCAGGGATTCGTTTGCAAGTGAGCATGGTGCGCGGATGACAGCGATGCATAAAGCAACGGATAATGCTACTGAGCTTAGAGATGAATTGAAATTAACATATAACAAAGCAAGACAAGCTGCCATTACCAATGAGATTTTGGAAATTGTTGGCGGTGCCGAGGCTTTAAATAACTAAAATTTTATACTAATTTTGGCCGAAGGGTCATACTAGTAAAATTATATAAAAACCTCACAAAACGTGAGGTTTTTTTACGAATAAAATTGATAGTATAGCTCATTTTTACCCGACTTTTGCAAACGCATGAAAGCCAAGAAAACCGCCCTACTTTTTATTTTTATTACCATACTTGTTGATGTTATCGGTATTGGAATTATACTACCCATAATACCGGAGCTAATCATGGAGCTCACCGGGGAAGGAACCCATATGGCAGTTATTTACGGTATGTGGTTGACAACAGCCTTCGCTGGGATGCAGTTCTTGTTTTCCCCAGTGTTAGGTGAGATTTCGGATAGGTTTGGTAGGCGACCCATTTTGTTGATGGCGCTTTTGGGGTTGAGTATAGATTACCTTATTCATGCATGGGCACCGACGATAACATGGTTGTTTATAGGTAGGTTTTTGGCCGGGATTACGGGAGCAAGTTTTACCGTTGCATCTGCTTATATAGCTGATATTAGTACCAAGCAGGAAAAGGCAAAGAACTTTGGACTCATTGGAGCCGCATTCGGCTTAGGATTTATCATAGGCCCAGGCATTGGAGGTTTTTTCGGAGAAATTGATATTAGATTACCTTTTTACATAGCTGCCGGACTCACCTTTGCCAACTTTCTATTTGGTTGGTTCTTTGTGCCGGAGTCCTTGGCCGTTGAGAATAGACGACCTATCAATTTGGTTAAAATGATTCCAGGCGTTTCTCTGGTGAGTCTTAGAAATTACAAAGGTGTTTTACTACTTATTTCCGCATTCTTTTTAGCCAACTTGGCTGGCCAGGCCTTACCGTCTACCTGGTCCTACTATGGGATAGAACGCTATGATTGGAGTCCTAGGGATATTGGTATTTCTTTAATGGTCGTTGGTCTTTTTGTTGCCATAGCTCAGGGGTTTTTGGTAGGGGTAGCCGTGAAAAAGTTCGGACGTAAGACAGTTGTTATTTCTGGATTTTTACTTTGGACCATTGGAATGTTTCTTTTTTCCTTAGCAGAGGAACCTTGGATGTTATACGCCTTTCTTATCCCTTATGCATTGGGTGGTGTTGCCGGTCCAACAGTTCAGGGTGTTATTTCAAATCAGGTTTCTGAAAAGGAGCAGGGAAATCTACAAGGAGCGATTACAGGTTTGGTAAGTGTTACGGCTATTTTAGGTCAATTGACATTCTCGCCGGTGTTCTATTATTTTATCCGTCCAGAAGGTGATATATACTTTCCGGGAGCACCATATGCATTAGCATCTATTTTCCTCCTTGTGGCGCTTGTTTTGGCTTCCTTGGCCATGAGTAAGATGGCCCCCTCCGATGAAGTGGACGAATTATCTTCAGAGGTTTCTCCAAAGTAAGGGTTAGTTTTTGGCTTTCAAACGGGTCTTCTACGAAAAAATGTGACTTTTTTTAAATCAGATGTAACATTTGACAATAAATGTATCTAAAAGGAAAATCCTAAATACAGATACAATGAAAGCACTAAAGATTACCCACCTCGTTTTAATTCTTATGACCTCCATTTGCGTAAACGCGCAAGACTACCCTTTTGAAGTATTGATAAAAGGAAGCGGACAACCTATTTTACTTTTTCCAGGTTTTACATGTACTGGTGATGTTTGGGAAGATACCGTTACCGAACTTTCTAAAAATTTCGAGTGCCATGTCTTTACTTTTGCAGGTTTTGGAGATGTAGCACCTGTAGAAAAGCCTTGGTTTCCCAAAATAAAAAGGGGAGTAGAAGCCTATGTAAAAGAACAAAATCTAGAAAATTCAATTATAATTGGGCATAGTTTGGGTGGCACTTTGGGTCTTTGGTTGGCTACAGTAGCAGAACATCCGTTCTCGCAACTAATAGTAGTCGACGCATTACCTTCCACTGGGGCACTTATGATGCCGAATTTTAATAGCGAATCACTTGTATACGAAAGCCCGTGGAACAAACAAATGTTGGCTATGGATGATGCATCCTTTGCTGCTATGGCTGCTCAAATGGCCACTCGAATGTCAATGAACAAAGCAAAACAGGAACAGATTAAAGATTGGATACTTGAAGCCAATAGAGAAACCTACGTTTACGGCTATACAGACCTCTTAAAGCTTGATTTAAGAGAAGCTATTGGTAAAATTAATATTCCGGTCACTATTTTGGCGGCTGCACAACCTTATGGCTTGGAAATGGCTAAGAGTACCTATTCAGAACAATACAAGAACCTACAGGATTATAAGATAGAATTTGCAGCTGATGCTGCCCATTTTATCATGTACGACAGTCCTATCTGGTTTAAAGAAAAATTATTCACTAGTTTGGGGAACTAATGAATAGCAGCGACAAAAAATATAAAGAGCTATATACTACACATTATGCTAAGGTGATGCGCTTATGTCTTGGCTATGTTGCAGGAGACCAAGATTTGGCCAAAGATTTAACCCAAGAAATTTTTATAAAGATTTGGGAAAACCTAGAAAGCTTTAGAAGTGAAAGCAGCATAAGCACTTGGATTTACAGAATAAGCGTGAACACCTGTTTGTCTAACTTAAGAGCTAAAAAAAAGATTTCCAGAGCAATCGCCATCGACGATGTTCCCGAAATTAGTGAAGAACATTCTAATGTAGACAAAGCACATCAATTAGCGCTGTTGTATGCGTGTATAAAAAAGCTATCTGAAACAAACAGGGCTATTATTTTATTAGTGTTGGAAGGACTTCCGCATAAGGAAATATCCGATATCATCGGAATAAAACATGATGCGATTCGTACGCGAATACATCGAATTAAAAGTCAATTAACAAAATGTGTATCCCATGAATAATTTTGAAGAGTTAGAATCAAATTGGAACAATCAACCCGAAATACAAGCAACAGAGCAAGGGTTTCAAGAGGTATTGAACAGATTACGAAAAATTAAAAATAAACAACGCATTACTAATGTAGTCTTGGGCAGTACCGCCATCATATTAGTCGTTTTTTTCTTTTACATATCAGGATATGGTAGCCAACAAGTCATTCTAGGGATTTCTCTTATGATTGGGAGTCTATTGGTACGCATCCTACTTGAAATTTTAAGCATACGAAAACTGAGACAAATGAATGCGATAGCACGCAGCACGGATTTTAGAAGCGGCTTGATAGGATACTATAAGGGTCGAAAATTTGTTCATTTTGGATGGACACCCCTACTTATTCTGATTTATATTGCTGGGTTTCTAATACTCTTGCCGCTTTTTAAAGCTAATTTGTCTTCTGGATTCTATACCTATATCATTGTATCCTCTACTATACTAGTAGTCTTTTTATCAATTTTCATAGCCAAACAAATTAGGACTGAAATGAATAATTTAAAGCGATTGCAAGAGGGATTTCTATAGTGTTTAGCCTATTTATCTAGTATGATTTCAGATTGATATATGCTCTTAAGTCGTAAAGTGAAAAATTGGATAAAAGAAAAGTGACCGTTCATTCATAACAGTATCCCTAAACGTAGCTTTGTTTACAGGGTCTAAATAGGTACTTTTAGGGTTTCAATACAACAGGCTTGAATCCACTTAAAAAACTTTTTCAACAAACGGCTATTTATGGGCTGGCGACAGTGTTGCCAAGGATGCTCAATGTCATATTAGTGCCGATTTATACCGCGGTAATGCTACCTGGTTCTTATGGGGAAGTTATAGTGATATTTGCCTATTTCGCTATTTTTAATGTATTCTTGGCCTATGGAATGGAGACAACTTTCTTTCGTTTCTATAAGGAAGCAGATCAGCGAAAGAAAGTAGTGACAACCTCCTTACTTTCAATTCTAGCTACTACCTTATCATTTTTGATTATAGGATTTATTTTTAAGGGAACTTTGTCCCAACTACTCGAGATTAAACCAAAGTATATTGGCTATGTATTTGGCATCCTTACCTTAGATGCTCTGGTAATTATACCTTTTGCTTGGTTACGGGCTAACGAAAAACCTATGCGCTACGCTATTGTTAAAATAGCCAATGTAGTAATGAACCTCGGGCTAACGGTTTTCTTTTTGATTCTTTTACCCGACCTAGTTTCGCCAAAAGGAACAGGACTGTTCAGTGCTATGTATATCGAAAATTTTGAAATTTCATATATACTGATGGCTAATCTCATAGCAAGTGGTGTCACGTTTTTATTGATGCTCAGGGTATATATGAGACGCCCATATATATTCGATGTTAATCTTTGGAAAAAAATGATGCGTTATGCTATGCCAATTCTAATAGCAGGTGTAGCTTTTACAGTAAATGAAGTTTTGGATAAGATTCTGTTGGAACGATTGCTCCCTGATGACATTGCCAGCGCTGAAGTAGGTAAATATGGAGCCTGTATTAAATTGGCTGTTTTTATGACCTTGTTCGCTACCGCATTTAGAATGGGGATTGAACCGTTTTTCTTTAGTCACTCGGAGACCAAGAATCCTCAAAAAGCCTATGCTCAGATTACAAATTATTTCGTGGTACTGGGGAGTATTATCTTATTGGCAGTAGTTGTATTTGCAGATGTGTTAAAAGAACTTTTTGTCAGAAATGAAGCGTATTGGGATGCCATGCCTGCAGTGCCTATTATTTTGTTGGCCAGTTTTTTCTTAGGAATTTATCATAACCTGTCTGTATGGTACAAGGTAACCGACCGCACAAAGTTTGGGGCGTATATTTCAATGATAGGTGCCGTGCTTACTATTATAATCAACTTCGCCCTCATACAGTATTTTAGCTATATGGCTTCGGCTGTGGCAACATTGGTCGCTTATGGCACTATGATGGTGCTTTCCTTTTATTTTGGCCGTATGTATTATCCTATTCCGTATAATTTCAGAAAAATTGGTTTTTATTTAGGAGTATCAATCCTTTTTTCAATCCTGTCGTTTTATATTTTTGATAGGAATTTGATAATAGGTAGTATACTACTGCTCATTTTTCTTGGACTAGTTTATAAATTGGAGGCGGATAACCTTAAAAAAGTATTTTTTAAATAGATGAAAATTAAAATAATAAATAAATCGGCACACGAATTGCCGCATTACGAAACGGGAGCATCCGCAGGGATGGATTTGCGTGCGAACATATCTGAGCCCGTAACGCTCGCACCTCTTGCAAGAACAATCGTTAAAACAGGGCTTTTTATGGAACTCCCCGTGGGTTATGAGGCACAAGTACGGCCAAGAAGCGGATTGGCGGCTAAAAAAGGGATTACAGTTTTGAACGCGCCAGGCACTATTGATGCAGATTATAGGGGTGAAATAGGCGTTATTTTGGTAAACCTTTCCAATGAAGCTTTTGTAATTGAGAACGGGGAACGTATTGCCCAAATGGTTATAGCCAAACACGAGCGAGCCGAATTGGAACAAGTTGAACTACTCTCTGATACAGCAAGAGGGGAAGGCGGGTTTGGAAGTACTGGAGTAAAGTAATCATATTTTAATTTATTTAATAAATTTTGGAATGATATGAAAAAGCTAGTGCTACTTTTTTTTGTGTTATTCTTGTTCTCATGTGATAAAGACGCTGAGGAAAACGCTATTCCCTTTACGGGGTTTTATAAAATATCAAGTATGACTGCAGACCAGCCCATAGATATAAATAATGATGGTTTAGCATCAACTAATTTAATGGAGGAAATGGAATTATACTTTAATAACACCGCCCCAGATTTAGAAATTCGACCTCATGAATTCACGGAAAGCAATGCATTGTTAATAGCATTCAGTTTTCCTGATCAATTTTCGGTAGGTGGTTATCCTGAATATACATCAGGCTATTTTGATTTCAATAAGAGTACCTTGGGTTCATCGTTTAAGTTTATTGATGATGAGATAATTTTAGAAACCAATAGTATTGAGGAAATAGCTGTTGTATTACAAACGGTAACCTATCGCAATGATATTGTTGAAGCTGCCTATACCAAAGCATACTATGATTTTAAAACTGATGAATGGGAAGAGCTGAATATTACTGTTGTTTATGTTAAAATGGATTTATAACCCCTGTTAAATGTTTAGAAAGGTTTCTTTTTTGTTTTTTTTAATGGCACTCGGTTCAGTTCCAATGGATGTCTGTGCACAAGAAGAACAGGAAATCCAAGTAGAAGAAAGTGCAGAGGTATTTCTTGAAGAATATTCCGATGAATTTCAAGAAAATTTCTTTGAAGGACTCAAACAAAAGGGCATTCAGAACTACGATAGGGCTATCAATTTTTTATTGGAATGCAAACGACTTCAACCCGATAATGAGGCCGTAAGCCATGAGTTGGCCAGAGTATATTTTTTGGATAAGGATTATGAACAATCAAAGGAATACGGTATAGCTGCAGTAGCTGCGGTTCCAGAAAATTACTGGTATCTTAATACCTTAATGACGACTGTAAAAAAGCAAGGAAACGATATTGCTGCGTTAACCAATGATATTCCAATGGAGAATAGCAGCTTAAAGGAAAACTTAGCACGTATATATTATAATCAGGATAAGTATGAGAAAGCTTTAGCCTTGTTACAATCTTTGAAAAAATCCAAAAAGGCCATGGTGTTGGAACAGAATATAAAAGAAGCACTGGCAAAAAAGGAAAAAAGCACCAAAACCATATCGTTTACCACAACGGTTGTAAATACGGATAGAAGTGATTTAGAAAGTTATAAATCAAGAATACGCGACCTGCTTATGATGCCGTCCGATAATCCTATATTGTTGCAGGTTTCAGAAGAGGCGCTGGAAAATTATCCGGCACAGCCTTATTTTTATTATGCCAATGGGTATGCATTGAATAAGAAGGGAAAACACAAAGAAGCGATTGAAATTTTGGAAATAGCCTTGGATTATATGGTCAGTGATATTTCTCTGGCGAATAAAGTTTATACAGAACTCTCCGCAGCATACAACGCAATATCCAACCCTTCTAAGGCAAATATGTACCTTCGTAAGGTAAAACCCGGATTTTAATTATGGCAAGTAGTTTAACTAAGTATCTAAAGGCATGCGTGTATGTGCTTTTATCCCTATTGGTATTCTCCTGTAAAGGCACCAAAGTAGTAATCGATGGTAGTATAGATTCACGTCTATCCGCAAAATCGGTCATTAAAGCGCATTACCAGAATAAAACCAATTTTAAGACTTTAAGAGGTAAATTAAAAATTGACTATGACAATGGCGAGGATGCTCAAAGCTTTACGGTTAGTTTGCGTATGGAAAAAGACAAAGGTATTTGGATTAGCGCCCCATTCGGAATCGTAAAAGCCTATATTACTCCAAACAGAGTCTCCTTTTATAACAAATTACAAAACGAGTATTTTGATGGTGATTTTTCTTACCTCAGCCAACTTTTAGGCACGGAGGTAGATTTCAATAGTGTGCAAAATCTGCTTTTAGGTGAGGCTATCTTCGATTTAAAAAAGGACAAATACAGTATTAGTACAATGGCTAATAGTTATAGACTTACACCTAAAACCGAGAGAGAATTATTTAAAGTGCTTTTTCAAATAGAGCCAAAGAACTTTAAAATGGCCACACAACAGGTATCTCAGCCAGAGAAGGGTAGGTTCCTCCAAATCAATTATCAAAACTATCAAACCGTGGGCCCAACAGTCTGGCCTAATGTAATTTCTATCAGTGCTGTAGATGGGACTATCGATAATGAGATAACTTTGGAGTATAAGAATTTAGAATTAAACCAGAAGCTTAATTTTCCTTATACTATCCCAAAGGGATACCAAGAAATCGCGCTAGAATAACATGGGTCTTAAAACAGGTTTACGTTTGGTTTTTATTTTGTTTCTGACCTTTATGGTCCAGACTGCCCATGGCCAAACTACAGAACAAAAAGCACTTGAGGAGAAGCGAGAAAAACTACAGCAAGAAATAAGGGATATTAATCGCTTGCTTTTTGCCGAAAAGAAGGAAAAAGGAAATGTGCTTGACCAAATGGAGGCACTGGATAAAAAGATTACCGTTCGCCAAGAGTTGATACGGGTCACCAATCAGCAATCCAACTTGCTCAACCGGCAAATAAACACAAATATTAGGAATATAGGAAAGTTAAAGAGCGAACTAGGACAAGTAAAGGACGAGTACGCTACCATGGTGCAAAAATCCTATCAGAACAAATCCAAACAGAACAGATTGATGTTTTTGTTATCCTCAGAGAGTTTTTTCCAAGCCTTTAAAAGGCTCCAGTACATGAAGCAGTATACGGACTACAGAAGAGAGCAGGGAGAACAAATAGTGGTAAAAACGGACGAATTAGCACGTTTAAATAGTGATTTGAACGAGGAGCGGAAGGTTAAAGAAGTGTTGTTGGTACAAAACCGGAAAGCCAAAGATGCCCTATTTGGTGAAATCCAAGATCAGAAAGCTTTATTGGGAACCATACGTAAGAACGAGAGTAAGTACTCCAGTGTCATAGATAAAAAGAAGCGGGAGGCTAAGAAGATAGATCGGCAAATAGAGAAACTGATACGTAACGCTATTGCCGCGTCTAACAAAAAGTCTGGTTTAAAAACTACTAAAAGTTCGAGCAGTAAGTTTCTGTTAACGCCGGAAGCAACGGTGATAGCTAATAATTTTTCGGCTAATAAGGGTAAGCTCATTTGGCCTGTAGAAAAGGGGATAAAAAGTCAGGGTTTTGGGATTTATAAAGACCCTATTTATCCGGGTATAAAACACGAGAGCAATGGTGTTATTATCGCTACGGATTCCGGTGCCAAAGCGAGGGCAATTTTTGAAGGAGAGGTTATTGCTATTCTTTCTGTTCCCGGTGGAAAAAGAGGAGTGCAAATCAAGCACGGTAATTTTATAAGCACGTATTATAATCTAGATCAGCTCTTCGTTAAAAAAGGGGATAAAGTAGCTATCAAAGAGGAATTAGGAACGGTTTATACCAATTTGTCTAACGGCCAGACCCGATTAAAGTTTTATTTATATCAGAACACATCAAAATTGAACCCAGAAGATTGGGTGTATCAATTATAAAACAGTGTTATAGAAACACCGTTAATAAAATACGTAAAAGGAGCATTCACACTTCGCAAACGAGTGCAAATACCCAAATAGGACCTTGGCGGGTATAAATCTAATATTAACGACAATGAATGTTACAAGCGCTGTTTAAGCGTAATTAGATGTTGGTTATTGGCATATAGATTCTGCTACTTTTTATATGAATGAAAATGGAATAGTCATAGGTATTAAAGAAAGCCATGTTTCAAGGGAAGCGGCTTTTGTAGTTTCCAAAGTTTGGAATGCAGACCAAGGATATGATGTTACCTTACAGTCGTTTGAGGATAGTTTGGAATGTTTACAATTGGATTGCTAGATCTGTATTGTGGTGCACTGCCCAGTAAAAGGAAAAT
>CAZMUV010000063.1:15694-21221 GCA_964569345.1 uncultured Maribacter sp.
AAGGAAAATTGGAAGGCTTTGGAACGGTTGTACGCAGACAAAAATGAGGGCAATAGGCATAAGTAATTTTCTTCAACATCATTTGGAGGATGTAAAGCCCGACGCCAAAATAGCACCTATGGTTAATCAGATGGAATCCCATCCCTACTTGATTCAGCAGTCTTTACTAGATTTTTGTAAATAAAATACCGTTCAGTATGAAGCTTGGTCTCCGTTCATGGTAGGTAAAGTGTTTGCCTTGGACTTTTGTAAGGTATTGGCTAAGAAATACGATAGATTCATCCACGGCTGGAATCTTCAAAAAGGGCTGGTAACTATAACAAAATCAGCAGATAGTTGTCATATCGCTTCCAATACCGACATTTTTAATTTCGAATTATCTACTGCTGCTGATGCTTATTTGGCTAGGTTAGATTACAACGAAGGCACAGGCGCCTATTTAGACCATTTTGATTGTTAAGAACCCATAAACAGAGCCTTTAACTCCGTAGCATCATCCGGTTTCATTTTACCTGCGAGTACCAAACTGAGCTGTTTTCTGCGCAATGCTCCCGCAAAACGTTCTTTTTCCAAATCGGTTTCTGGGGATAACTGCGGTACTTCGGTAGGTTTTCCCGTTTCATCAACGGCCACAAAAGTATAAATAGCTTCGTTGGCTTTTGTTCTTTCACCACTAAAACGATCTTCCATCCATACATCGATATAGACTTCCATAGATGTCTTGAACGCACGAGAAACAGCCGCTTCAACGGTAACAACGCTGCCTAAAGGAACCGCTCTGTTAAAAGCAACATGGTTTACGGATGCCGTAACCGTAATTCGCCTACTATGCCTTCTAGCTGCAATACTTGCTGCACGATCCATACGTGCTAAAAGCTCACCTCCAAATAGGTTGTTTAAAGGATTGGTCTCACTAGGGAGAACCATATCCGTCATGGTAGTTCTAGATGCTGAAGGTAATTTTGATTCCATCAAAAAAATAGTTTTCGCAAAGATACGGGGCTAAAAACAGATAAAGTACGGGATTAAGAATATTTTGATGCTATTGAGTTAACACCCAAATATTTTTACCACCACAGTTAGGATTCCCCTTTGGGGTTATGTGGCTTTTTACTTTTCAGAAAGCAGCCATGCATCGGAAGATTCGGTGCGTTTAATCGCTCTTAAAGCTTCTAATGCCTCTTGGGCATTGTTACTGCGATCATAAGTAACCATGTGCAAGCCATAGGCATTGGTGCCGTAATAAGCAGCATTGTAGCCTTTGTTTTTTAAGCTTACTATTTTTCTATCCGCATTGGCTTTTATTCTAAAGGCGCCGGCAACAATATGGTGTTTTGCAGAAACAATCGTTTTTTCTCGGATGGAAACAGCGTCAACGTTAACGGTAGGAAGCTCTAAGGGGGTCGTGTTAAAAAAAGTAGCCTCCTGAATTTGTTTGGTAACTTGTTTTTGGGCGTCTTGTCGGGCAACTTGCTCGTTTAGCAGTCCATTATTGTAAAAACGATATCCTGTAAGCCCAGTTGAAAGAGCTAGTAGAAGAATCGCCGCATATTTTAAATAAGGCCTAAAAGAAGTGGTTTCGCGCTGTTCTGGACTAATAATAAAAGGTATTTGGTCTTCAATGGCGACTACTTCTTCTTTTAAAACTTCCCGAGTAACGGGTATAGCACTAAAAGGTGCCAAACCAAAGGAGGAAGTAAGGTAATTGACTTCCAAAAACGGTTGAAACTGAATTTTACCTTCTGCATTGGTCCATAATAGACCAATGTATGGTAGGCTTAACTTTTCTCCATTGGCCAATTGTGCGTTCCATTGCTTGGCTATTTCTTCAATGTTAGATAGGATTGTTTCAAACGAAGTTTTTTCAGCTTCTGCAATGTGAGAAACTAAAAGACCGTCGTTGGAAGTCAACTGTTGGTTGAAACCAATAGATTTGGTTGGAGCAAAGAAAGTATTGGTGGTATCATTGATTCGCGCTGAGGTCTTTTGTGTAAGGAAAGCCCCAAATGTTGGGACAGCCACACAGTTATACCTGTAAAGCAATTCGCTGATATAGTGTTCTAGTACCATATAGAACAAATATCAAGAAAAATAGGGGGCATAAAAACCATTGCCCTAACTTTTTATTAACATTAATATTTGTAGTATTTTGCAGTTCCTGATGAAACAATTCCAACATACTACGGATGAGCTCATTGCAATCTTAAGACTGCAACATGTGCCTAATATTGGCGATGTGATTGCAAAACGACTTATTGCGCACTGCGGCAGTCCATCGGCTATTTTTGAAGCTAAACGGAACCAGTTATTACAGATTGATGGTATCGGCACTCATACCATAAAGCATTTGTTCGATGCAGAACATTTGCAGGCTGCAGAAACGGAGAGTCTGTTTATAACTTCCAATGATGTGGAGTGGACCTACTTTCAAGACGCAGACTTTCCACACTATTTAAAGCACTGTATCGATAGTCCCATCTTACTTTTTAAAAAGGGAAAGATAGACTTAGAAGGGCGAAAGCTCATTAGTGTAGTCGGTACACGAAAAATTACGAGTTATGGTACTGCTTTTTGTGAACGGTTTATTGCGGATATTGCTCCCTTGAACCCGATTATCGTAAGCGGTTTTGCCTATGGGGTAGATATTTGTATTCAACGGGAGGCTATAAAACACGGTCTACAGACAATAGGCTGTTTGGCACATGGTTTAAACCAGATATATCCTAAAATACATGCCAAATACCAGGCTGATGTTTGCACTAATGGTGGATTCTTTACAGAATTCTGGAGTACGAGTAGTCCGGAGCGGGAGAACTTTCTAAAAAGAAACCGCATTATTGCAGGTATAAGCGAAGCTACTTTGGTAGTAGAATCTGCCGAAAAAGGTGGAAGCTTGGTTACGGCCGATATTGCTAATAGTTATAATAGGGATGTTTTTGCCGTTCCGGGACGTACTTCCGATAAGTATAGTCTAGGCTGTAATAACTTAATAAAACAGCAAAAAGCCCATATGCTAACTTCTGCAGCCGATTTGATTTATCTGTTGGATTGGGATTTGGAAGTAAAGGAAACGAAGTCTGTACAAAAACAGTTATTCGTAGATCTGGACGAAACGGAACAGCGTATTTACACCTACTTACAACAAAATGGCAAACAGTTGTTGGACACTATCGCCCTCTCTTGTAAGATTCCCATTTTTAAGGCCTCTTCTACCTTATTGGCTATGGAGATGAAGGGGGTTATCCGGCCTTTACCAGGTAAATTATTCGAGGCTATTTAGAAAATTTACCGACTACTCGGTCTAAAGCCACCTTTTTCTAATCTATCAAATTATGATATCGTGTAGTTTATCGGGTTTTTAATTTTGGATGACGCTGTTTTTATCCAATGTACTATGGCCTAAGGTTTCTTAAACCGACCAAAAGGTCTATTCCATTTGATACTACTATCATTACAGAAGCGTCAGTTTGTAATTGGTAGATATAGCAGTAGATATATCCTAGACATGTTGTGTCCTTCTTCTCCAAAACACTTTATAAAATGTTTAAACAGTATTCTCATTCCTTATTTTTTACCCATAGTTAACTTTGTAAACTACTAGTTAAAAACTAGCACCAGCAATAATTTTTTAGGCTCGTATCCTATAAAATCAGTACTAGTAAATAGTTATTTTCAGATTTTAGTTATTTTCGCATTCCATAAAAACAAATAAATGCAGAAGTCGATTGTTGTTCTAGTAGTATTTCTTTTTGGTCTAACCAGTTTTGGACAGAAAAAAAAGGATTTGATTAAAGAAGTAGCCCAGTTAAAAGCACAAGCTGTTGAAATGCAGGCCCAATTGAATGTAATAGCGAAAGCCAAGGAATTGAACTTACAGGACAGCCTGCAAAAGTTTAGCTATGCCTTTGGCACGAGTATTGGAAGCAACCTAAAGGCAGTAGGTTTTGATTCGCTATCCTACAATGCCTTCTCCATAGCCTTACAAGATGCTATTAAGGGAGAAGAAAAGATGGCAGTTAAAGAGGCGCAAAAACTTATTCAGACCACAATTCAAGGAAAACAAGAGGCATTAGCCAAAGAACAAAGTGCGGAAGGTGAACGTTTCTTGGCAGAGAACGGAAAAAGACCCGAAGTAGTTACTACCGAAAGCGGGTTACAGTATGAAATTATAAACAAAAGTGATGGCGCCATTCCTATAGCAACAGACAAGGTAAAAGTGCATTACTCAGGAACCCTCATCGAAGGAACGGTATTTGACAGTTCCATAGAGCGAGGCGAACCCACTAGTTTTGGCGTTTCTCAGGTTATTAGTGGCTGGACAGAAGCCTTATTACTAATGCCAGTCGGTTCTAAATGGAAGGTATTTATACCCCAAGACTTAGCTTATGGACAAAGAGGTGCAGGAGGCGGTTCCATACCACCTTATGCCGTATTGATTTTTGAAATGGAATTATTGGCGATTGAGAAATAGTGGGTATTAATACCCTAACTTCTCTCTAACGCGTTGCAAAACTCCATCGGCTACTTTCCTAGCTTTTTCAGCACCTAAAGCTAAGGCTTCGTCTACTTCGTTCAAATGGTTCATGTAGTATTCAAACTTTTCACGTGGTTCTTCAAATTTGTTTTGGATGACCTCGTATAACGCTTGTTTGGCATGTCCATAGCCATAATTTCCAGCCAAGTAGTTGGCGCTCATGTCTTCTATCTGTGGCTGTGACGCCAATATTTTATAAAGCGCAAATACGTTGTCCGTACTTGGGTCTTTTGGGTCTTCCATAGGTGTACTATCAGTTTGTATGCCCATAATCTGTTTTCGTAGTTTTTTATCAGTCTGAAAAAGATTTATAAGATTTCCCTTGCTCTTACTCATTTTTGCCCCATCTGTTCCTGGAATGTACATGGTATGTTCTTGAACTTTTCCTTCAGGTAATACAAAAGTATCGCCCAATTGCGCATGGAAACGGGAAGCTACATCACGGGTCATTTCTATATGTTGCATTTGGTCTTTTCCTACGGGTACAATGTTAGCATCGTACAGTAGAATATCCGCTGCCATAAGCATAGGATAGGTAAAGAGCCCGGCATTTACATCTTCCAAACGATCAGACTTATCCTTAAAGGAATGTGCCAAGGTAAGGCGTTGGTAGGGGAAAAAGCAGCTGAGGTACCAAGATAGTTCCGTTACTTGAGGAACATCACTTTGTCTGTAGAAAACTGTTTTCTCTACATCTAGTCCAAAGGCTAACCAAGTAGCGGCGGTGGCATAGGTGTTATTTCTAAGTTCAGGCCCATCTTTTATTTGGGTAAGCGAATGCATATCTGCAATAAATAGAAAGGATTCGTTTTTTGGGTTTTGCGCCATTTCTATGGCGGGGATAATAGCACCTAGGATATTTCCTAAATGTGGTGTTCCTGTGCTTTGGATACCTGTTAATATTCTAGCCATTTGCTTTTATGATAAGAAAGCAAAGGTAAAACAAATCAAAAAATAAGAGCCGAAATACCTATTTTTGATTCATGCTCAAAA
>CAZMUV010000064.1:0-21033 GCA_964569345.1 uncultured Maribacter sp.
AGCCCAGTTACAACAAGGAAAAAGAGCGTTTACAGAACAAGACACCCTTAGGGGTAGTATTACTCCAGAACGTGCTTGGTGGGACCTCAATTACTACCATTTAGATATTGAGGTAAAACCGGATGAAAAATATATTGGTGGAAAAAATACGATTCGCTATAAGGTTTTGGAAAGTCAACAGGTATTGCAAGTCGATTTACAACCACCGCTAAAAATCGAAAAAATAACACAAGACGGACTGCCTTTATCGGTAAAATCCAACGGGAATGCTCATTTTGTAACCCTGACCAAACAACAGAATATTGGGGACTTCAATGAAGTTGTGGTTCATTATTCAGGAAATCCAAAGGAAGCAATACGCGCCCCTTGGGACGGCGGCTTTTCCTGGAAACGGGATGACAACGGCAAACACTTTGTTGCCACATCGTGTCAAGGATTGGGCGCCAGTGTCTGGTGGCCCAACAAAGACCACATGTACGACGAGGTAGATAGTATGCTCATTAGTGTTAAAGTGCCTAAGGGCTTATCCAATGTAGCAAACGGCAGGCTGCGAAAACTTGACACCCTAACGAACACCTCTCATTGGTTTGTATCCAACCCTATCAATAATTATGGGGTAAATGTTAACATTGCCGATTATGTTCATTTTGGAGAAAAATACGAAGGAGAAAAAGGAGTCCTCGATATGGATTACTGGGTACTGCGAGACGACCTGGAAAAAGCTAAAGAACACTTTAAGGACGCACCTAAAATGATGGCTGCTTTTGAACACTGGTTTGGCCCCTACCCCTTTTACGAAGACAGTTTTAAACTGGTACAAGTCCCTTATTTGGGTATGGAACATCAAAGCTCCATCACCTACGGTAACCAATG
Source organism: uncultured Maribacter sp. (assembly GCA_964569345.1). Lineage (GTDB taxonomy): Bacteria > Bacteroidota > Bacteroidia > Flavobacteriales > Flavobacteriaceae > Maribacter. The sequence goes on from CAZMUV010000064.1 coordinate 874, forward strand.
GAAAAAAGGCTATCTGGGTAAGGATTTGTCCGGCACCGGATGGGGACTGAAGTTCGATTTTCTGCTCATTCACGAATCCGGACACGAATGGTTCGCCAATAACATCACTTACAAGGATATTGCAGATATGTGGGTACACGAAGGCTTCACGTCCTACTCCGAAAATCTGTTCTTGGACTATCATTATGGAAAAGAAGCATCTGAAGCCTACGTTCAGGGTTTACGACAAAATATTAAAAATGACAGACCTGTAATTGGCACCTATGGCGTAAACGCGGAAGGATCCGGAGATATGTACTACAAAGGCTCCAACCTGTTGCATACCATACGTCAATTGGTAGACGATGATGAAAAATGGCGACAGGTGCTACGGGGATTAAACAAACACTTTTACCACCAAACGGTCACCACGGCACAGATAGAGAACTACATTTCCAAAAAATCAGATTTGAAATTAGAATCCGTTTTTGATCAGTATTTAAGAACTACAATGATACCCGTTTTAGAGTACACCATCGATGGAAAAAAATTAAAATACAGATATACGAATATAGTTGATGGCTTACATATGCCCATACGCGTATTCATAAATAACAAGGCAGTTTGGCTTAACCCAACAACAACTTGGAAAAGGACATCTAAGTATCAACGGAATGCAACTTTTAAAGTCGATTCTAATTTTTATATTGATGTAAAGGAGATGTAGTTGGGCCTAAACTTTTAAAATATTAAGATTCTTTTTAAAAAAAATACATATTTTATTATTGTATCCTACATGTAAAAGCAAGAAAAATTAAATCCAAACTTACATATGAAGCTGCTCTTATCTATACCATTAACCTGTTTCATAGTATGTTCTGCAGTCAGTTTTTCGCAACAAAAATCACGGCCGAATGTGATTATAATAATGACTGATGACCAAGGTTACGGAGATCTTGGTATAACAGGAAATCCTCATGTGCGCACACCAAATATTGATGGTTTTGCGTCAGAGAGTACACGCTTCAATAATTTTTTCGTCTCCCCTGTCTGTGCACCAACCCGTGCAAGCCTTATGACTGGCCGCTATTCGTTGCGCACCGGTATAAGAGATACATATAACGGTGGTGCGATAATGGCATCAAATGAAGTTACCATTGCCGAAATGCTTAAGCAAGCAGATTATAAAAGCGGGATTTTTGGCAAATGGCATTTAGGCGATAATTACCCGAGCAGACCAAATGATCAAGGATTTGATGAATCATTGATACATCTTTCTGGAGGAATGGGGCAGGTTGGTGATATTACAACTTATTTTAAAGGCGATAGGAGTTATTTTGACCCCGTACTTTGGCATAATAATAAACAAGAATCTTATTCAGGTTATTGCTCAGATATATTTACAGAACAGGCTTTAAAATTTATAGAAAACAATAAAGATTCACCGTTTTTATGCTACCTCGCCTTTAATGCTCCGCATACGCCATTACAGGTTCCTGAAAAGTACTATGAACAATACAAGGATATAGATCCCGCTTCTGGCTTTGAAAATGACTCCAGACCGCATCAACCAATGACGGAAAAGGATAAGGAAGATGCCAGAAAAGTATATGCCATGGTAACCAACATTGATGATAATTTTGGTAAGCTCCTTAAAAAACTAGATGACTTAGATATTACTGATAACACCTTGATTATTTTCATGACAGATAATGGCCCACAGCAAACCAGATACGTAGGAGGAATGCGAGGCCGCAAAGGTGATGTGCACCAAGGAGGTGTTCGGGTACCCTTTTATATTAAATATCCTTCTGGTTTTGAAAAAAATACCGATATTGAAACTAGCGCTGCTCATATTGATATCTTACCCACCCTAGCGCAAATTTGTAATGTTGAATTGCCTAAGGAAACGCTCATTGATGGTAAAAGCTTGGTACCGCTTATTAGGGGTAAAACAGAGGATTGGACTAACAGATCATTATTTTTTTATTGGACAAGACGTTACCCCGAGCTTTATTATAACATGACCTTATTAAAAGGAAGTTATAAACTTGTAGGTAAAACAGATTATAATGCTCCAATAAAAGACTTTGAACTGTTTAATCTAGCCAAAGACCCTTACGAACAAGAAAATATTGTCTTAGAGAATGAGATTATTGCAACCAATCTTAAAAATGAACTAGATGAAACCTATAATGAATTAATAGCTTCTAAAAACCTCATTCAGCAGCCTAGAATTGGTGTTGGTAGTACAGCTGAAAACCCTGTTATCCTAAACAGAAATGATGCAGGAGGACAACGCGGAATTTGGGATCAAGAAGAGGTTTACGGGAAATGGAAGGTTAGTATTGCCGAAGGGTATTATGATATACTATTCAAATTTATAAAACCCATAAAGGCAAATGGAAGAATGTATTTAGAGGCAAATACCTTGGTGAAACAAATGGTAAACAAAAAAGAAGGTACGGATACCATTGAGATGAAAAACGTATATTTCTCAGAAATGGATTGTGATTTGATACCCTTTTACGCTGTAGACTCAAAAAACATATTCCCTTTTTGGGTTGAAATGAAAAAACTTGATTAACACTTTAGGGTTATTCAGGAAGGTAAATATTAGTAATAGAAAGCAAGTAAAAGACATCAATTGCGAAGCACATCTAATTAATTACAATCTCATCTACAAACAGCCAACTATCTCCTCCAGGGTTTTGATGCCAAGACGGGTTTTTTAGTACACTCTTTACCTCTACCCTTACATATTTTGCAGTTGTTAAAGGAAAATCTAAATCAAAAAATTGTAAAGCAATTACAGATGATGGTTCTGGCTGTCCTAAATCCTTGGTTTGTATAGTCTTAAAGTTTTTGCCATCGTTAGAGACCTGTACCCTAAAACCTACTGGAAAGAAAATCCAGCTTCCGGGAGCAGACAATGCACCAACGGAAACGGAGCTAATCTCTTGAGTTTCGTCCAGCTCAAACGTAGCTTTTAGATGTGACCCTGCATATCCCAACCAGTTACCATCTACAAAATTAGTGGAACCCCGTTTTAAGTCGACTAGGGTCTTACCTCCCTGCGAATAGTATTTTTCATTAGGATCATTGATCAAGGTTACGCTGGAAAAATCGACGGTACTTTGCTTAAAACTAGCCAAAGCAGTTTCGCTTATACCCCACCCTTCTTTAAAGGTAATCGCTTTTAAGTTCGTGGTGCCAGATATGATTAAGGGAATAGTATACTTTGTACTGGTGCTATCTGGCTCCGTACCATCCACAGTGTAATAAATAGCGGTGTCATCAAAAGGGTAACTTATTTCAACCTTAACTTCGTCTTTTATAAAGTAATTATCAGCCACAATGGTTGGAGGCAATAGCTCCGTAGCACCGAACATATCCATATCTAGAGTATGCATGGTTGTGTTTGGATTAGCGACCATATACGCACCCATAGCTTCATCGGAAATTTCCGTTTGCCAGAGATAGAGGTCTGTTAAATTAGGTAGGTCTTGAATGCTTTCTAAAGCTGCGTTGCTCACTACCGTGCCATAAAGATTTAAGGACTCAAGCTTCTCCAAGTTAGCTACTTTATCTATAGCCTTATCCGTAATCGCAGTATTCTGTAGTTGTAATTTGGTAAGGTTTTCAAACGCACCTAGGCTCGAAACCAAAGTGTCGTTAAAATTCGAATTCCCTAAATTAAGTTCCACAATGTTTTCGGAATAGGCTCCCAACACGTCAAAGGAAGCTTCACTCAAATGTTTTTTATTTGCTAAATGGACAATATACAGAGGACTACCCTCCTTTAGCGGATAAATAGAAGTTCCCGTAGCAGCTACTTCAGCCAACCATTCTATGGAAGCCGGCTCTAAGGATTTAGCCAATAAGGCTCTAGTAGAGGTGTCGGATTCCAAGTCATTTAAATAGCCTTGTATTTTTTTGTTACGGTCCAAATCTGCCGTTTTGCACTCAAAGCAATTTTTGTTCTCCATCCACCAATTTAACAAGGCAATTTCGTTGGGTGTTAATTGTACTTTTCCCTTGGGTGGCATGTGTTCCTCATCTTCCAAGGGCAAGGCCACACGATGTGCCATTAATGGCCTCCCTAGGTCTAAAACAGAATCCAAAGGATTACCTGTATCCCCACCTGCAAGCAGTTCTACCTGAGAGGTCATCAGCAAGTTCCCTTCTGCCTTCTTAGAGTTATGGCAACTCACACATTTAGTATCCAGAATAGGTCGTATAATATCTTGGTACACTATAGCCTCGTCTACATTCTCAATACTCATTTTATCCGATGAGCTAGCTTTAGTTAGAAAACCTTCCCCGTGTGTCATACTACCACCCCAATGACCCGCCAGAATTAACATAATATTTACAGCAACAAATAGTGGAAAATATAGTCTGGCCAAAAGTGGTTTTTTAGCCTCCTTGGCAAAGAAAATTAGTATGGAAACTACAGTTAGTGCAATTGCCATCCATTTGTGTCTAAATAGCAACTCTTCATCATAGGCTCCATGTTCCTCTAACCAAAGTCCAGTTCCTATAGCCGCTAAGGCACTTAGCACACCAAAACCAAGGGCAAGTTTAATACTGCTTCCTAAATTTTCAGATGGTTTTATACGTTGGTATATTTCAAGAACAAAAGCAAACATCAAAATACCGATAGGCATGTGAACCAAAACAGGGTGAAAATTGCCAATGTTTATAAACAAATACGTCATATTATTCTACTAAAATTTCATCAATAAAAAAGAAGGGAGCAGTACCTGTACCTTGGTGCCATTTCGGAATTGTTTCCAATAAATCAATATATATTTCTATACTTTTATATGAACCCGAAATCACAGGAACATCCAATAGGGAAATACCTTTGGGTTCTACCACTGTTGGCAGTGGTACCGATATACTTCCAATTTTCTCTTTTCTGTCTGCAAATACGCTAATCGCCTTTGGAAGAAAAATCCAAGAGCCATGGTCGTTTAAGGAACTTACAATCAGTTTGGAAATCGAAATTTGGTTTTCAAAGTCCAATACTATTTTAATTTGTTCCCCTTGTAAACCCATCCAAGAGTTACCAGCTCTAAATTGCGTTGTACCTTTTTGCAAATCAACCAAGCCTTTGCCACCATTACCAGGATAATTAGAATTAGCTTGTGGCGTAAGGCTTACTTTTGCGGAAGACACATCTTTCTTCACCTTCAGTAAACGCGAACTAACGACTTTACTTGGTAAATAATCTGGATGAAAAGCCCGAAAACTAAACTCAGTAGGTTCGTTTACAGTTAATGGGTTTTGATATACAAGCGCATCAGCTGTTACTTCACTTCCATCTGTGGTGTATCTAATGGCTGCTCCTTCCATATTAAAAACGGCAGCTACGGTGGCCGATGTGTTGAAAAGCAACGAATCTGCATGTACTCTAGGAGCTGCCAATTCAAAGATATCAGCAGCAGAATAAACAACCACTACTTTTTCCTTACAGGACGCAAGGATAACAAAACAACTTAAAATAAAATAAAATGTATGACGCATTATACACGGTATAATTTAATAGGATAGGTTTTTCCCGAATTCCACTGTGCAACGTATAAATTTTCATCATCATCAACACAAACATCATGCGGGTGATGAAATACCTTTAAGCTCTGGTACATAGGATTTAGCTTTCCACCTTCGTATATAGGGGTACATCCACCAGGTGCGGATATCAACTCATTCTGTTCGTTAAGGATACTGATGAAACCGGTTCCATCCGATCCGTCTCCTGACCAAATGGTGGCCAAGTAAATATTTTTACCATGAATCACAGGCCTGCAAATAAAAGCTCCCGGCAAATCGATACTACTTAAATATTCTCCGGCCAGACTAAAACGTTTTAATTTATTCTGCTGCCTTGCGGTAATCAGTAAGGTAGGATTGGCCGCATCCCTAGTATCTAAACAAATACCATGTGCATTGTTAAACAAATGATTCTCTTCTCCCTTACCTCCAAATACATTTAAAAGTTCTCCGTTGGCATTGTAGTGCATTATGTGTTGCTCTCCATAACCATCGGCAATATAGACATCCCCATTGGGGGTGATTGCGGTTTCTGTAGGAACGTAGCTTTCCTTGGTTTTATATTTTCCAGATTCCTTTGGATAGGAAAACACCTGAAGTACTTGTCCTTTAATATTGGTTTTAATGACTTCGTGACGGTTGTTATCAGCAATGTAAAGCACATCTTCCCCATTCTCGACGTTTAAGGTAAGTCCGTGTGCGCCGGGATAATCGGTTCCCCAAACCTCTAAAAGTTTTCCGGAACGGTCATACACGATAATATTATTTTTTGTGTGGTTCGTTAGTAGTAGAATTCTACCCTTAGAATCCTGAACCATTTCATGACAATCGTTGACGGGGTAAAAATTAGAATTTAAAGCGCCCCATTGCAAATCGATTTTATATTGATGCGAATTATGTCCAATAATAGCATCCTTATAACTACTAAAAACATTGGCCGTAGCAATACCGCTTACTATCCCAGCCGAAAGAATACTGCTATTCCTAACAAATTTTCTTCTTTCCATTACACTAATAAATCGTTAAGTACATGACCTTCCACATCCGTTAATCGAAATCTTCTTCCTTGGTATTTATAAGTCAATTTTTCGTGGTCTATACCCAATAAATGCAGCATTGTAGCTTGAAAATCGTGTACATGCACGGGGTCTTTTACCACGTTGTACCCAAATTCATCGGTCTCGCCATAAACAACACCTGGTTTTATACCGCCACCAGCCATCCACATGGTAAAACATCTTGGGTGGTGGTCACGGCCGTAATTGGTATCTGTCAAAAGACCTTGAGAATAGTTAGTTCTGCCAAACTCCCCACCCCATATGACTAGTGTATCCTCTAAAAGGCCACGCTGTTTTAAATCGGCAACTAAAGCTGCGGAAGCTTGATCTACATCCTTGGCTTGTTTTTCTATCGCTCCGGGAAGGTTATCGTGCTGATCCCATCCCATGTGGTATAATTGTATAAATCTTACATCCTGTTCTGCCAATCTCCTTGCCAAAAGGCAATTCGCTGCATACGTGCCCGGAATTTTTGCGTCTGCCCCGTACATTTTGTAAATATAGTCGGGCTCATCATCGGTTCTCATCACATCGGGTACCGAAGTTTGCATTTTATAGGCCATTTCATACTGGGCTATTCTACTCTGTATCTCCGGATTTCCAAAATCTTGGAATTGCTTGTCATTCATTTCAGCAAGTTTATCCAAAATAGCCCTCTTTCCCTCTTTGGTAACCCCTTTAGGATCATTCAAATAAAGTACCGGATCTTTTGCTGCTCTAAATTGAACTCCTTGATGTAAAGAGTGTAAAAAACCGTTACCCCATAATCGTGTGTATAAAGGCTGCCCGCTTGGTCTACCAGAACCCCTGGACAGCAGTACACTAAAAGCTGGTAAATTTTTATTCTCGCTACCTAATCCATAACTCAACCAAGAGCCCATACTTGGGCGACCGGGTTGCTGGGAACCTGTCTGAAAAAAGGTTACCGCAGGGTCATGATTAATTGCCTCCGTATACATCGATTTTACAATGCATAAATCATCGACCATTTTTGCCGTATACGGCAGTAAATCACTTATATATGTTCCGTTCTGTCCATACTGTTTAAAATCGAAAACAGAACCTGCCAACGGAAAACTAGACTGACCCGAAGTCATTCCGGTTAATCGCTGTCCCTGTCTAATAGAATCTGGTAATTCCTCTCCCCTACGTTTAATCAAGGTAGGTTTGTAATCAAACAATTCTAATTGTGAAGGACCTCCACTTTGAAACAGGTAAATCACCCTTTTAGCTTTTGAAGCGTGATGCAGGGCGTTCATTACACCATTGTTACCACCGAAATCATTATCCTTTGTAATAATTCCATTTTTGTCTTTTCTAAAAAACTGGTTCCCTAATAGGGAGGCCAATGCAACCGAACCTGCACCTAAGGCCGCTTTTCCCAAAAAGGATCTTCTGTTTAGGAAAAGTGAACGGTCTTCTAAGATTTTCTTTTCACTCATAACTATCCTCTTGTAATTGTTTCATCCAAATTAAGTACGGTATGTGCAACCAATGCCAAGGATGCCAAGTCCTTTTCAGGAACGCCTGTGTCCGACTTAAATTCTCCTATGCCCATATATTCAGACGCCGTAAATACACCATTATCCATTTTGGCTCGCATATCCTTATAATGCTCCAAAAGCATAGTTGCTTCCTCTGTATCCGGTAATCTGGAGGTCGCTTTCTGAAATACATAACCTAGTTGTTTTTCAATATTTTCAGGATACTTCTTTACCGTATTCGTAGCTAGGGCCCTTGCAGCTTCAACCATTTGTGGGTCATTCAACAGTACCAAAGCCTGCAATGGTGTATTGGTTTCCTGGCGTTTTACAGAACATAAGTCCCTAGAGGCGGTATCAAAAGTCATCATACTAGGTGGTGGTACGGTTCTTTTCCAAAACGTATATAAACTTTTTCGGTATAAATCAGCTCCTGTACCTTGTACATAGTTTGAGGTGCTACCGCCACCACCGCCCGTGGTCTCTTCCCAGATACCCGCAGGTTGATACGGCTTTACACTTGGTCCCCCTACTTCTTTTACCAGTAGCCCACTAATGGACAATGCCTGATCTCGTATCATTTCAGCCGTGAGGCGCAGTCGTGAAGCTCGTGCCAATAATTTATTTTCAGGATCCTGCTCTAAAAGTTCAGGTGTAGTGACAGCGCTTTGTTTATACGTTTCGGACAGCGCCATATACTTCAACATTGCCTTAGTATTCCATCCTTCATCTCTCAGTTTGATGGCCAAAAAGTCCAATAACGCGGGATGTGTGGGTAATGCTCCTTGATTTCCAAAATCATAGGAAGAACTTACTAAACCAATACCAAACATACGCTGCCATAGCCTATTTACCGTGACTCTGGCCGTTAAGGGGTTTTCTTCATTAAATAACCATTTAGAAAGACCTAATCTATTTCTTGGGTAACTCTCAGGAAATGATAATACAGAATTAGGGGTATCTGGAAATACGGCATCGGTAGGTTGGTCGTAGGCACCTCGGTTTAAAATAAAGGCCGGCTTCATTTCTTCCCTTTCGTACATCACCATTAAATCCAGTTCCTTTTTACGGGAATTTTGCATGTTTACAAAACTTAAAATCCCTTCCGTGTCCTTTTCCGTAATGGTAACATACGGTTCTGGCGTTGATCCTATTGGCGGAACTATTAATTTTTCTTTGTTATTATTGAAAAAACTAAACAGTTCAAAATGTTCTTTTTGACTAACCGGATCATATTTATGATCATGGCACCTTGCACATTCTACCGTTAAACCTAAAAAAGTGGTTCCAAAGGTTTGTAGACGATCTTCCACATATTCTATATGATACTCCTCTGGTATAGTACCGCCTTCAAACGTTATTTTATGATTACGATTAAAGCCTGTGGCCACTATTTTTTCCAAATCAACATCTGGCATAAGGTCTCCAGCCAACTGATAGGTCACAAATTTATCATAGGGCATATTTTTATCAAATGCATGGATAACCCAATCTCTCCAAGGCCACATGGTACGTTCAAAATCATCTTGATAACCATGAGTATCTGCATATCTTGAAATATCCATCCATTCCGTAGCCATGTGTTCTGCATAATCTTTGGTACTCAAAAGCGTGTCTATCATGCGCTCATAAGCATCTTCCGAGTTATCGTTCACAAATGCCTGAACCTGCTCAGGAGTGGGAGGAAGTCCGGTTAAATCAAAGGAAACCCTTCGCATCAACTTTTCTTTAGAAGCGACAGGTGATGGAGCAAGTGCATTCAATTGCATTTTATCCAACACAAAATTATCTATTTCATTAATGCCCCAGTCGGATTCCTTTGTTTCTGGAACCTTAGGCTTAACGGGAGGAATAAACGCCCAATGCTCCTTGTATTCGGCACCTTGCGCAATCCACTTTTCCAAAATTGCTTTCTCCTTTGGAGTCAGTATTAAATTAGACTCCGGTGGCGGCATAATTACATTTGGATCTTCGGAATACAAACGTTTCACCAATTCACTTTCTTCTGGCTTATTGGGAACAATAGCAAATCTATCCTTTAACTTACCTAAAGCGGCATAGGCATCTTCTGCCTTATGTAATGAAAGTCCGGCTTCAATTGCATTTTTATCAGGACCGTGACATATAAAACATCGGTCTGAAAGAATGGGCTTTACGTCAAACGTAAAATCAATAATATCGGGGATACCAGTTAGATCTGCTTTTGCAATTACTTTTTCCGAAACGGAAGGATTCTCCTGGCAAGAATAATATGTACAGCTTATTAGAATGACAAAAAGGAAGAACGTGACTCTCCTTGAAAATTCTTTCGATTTGATATAAGTATTGAGTTTCATAGCTATAGAGAACCTTTTTTTACATTTTAAAATTAACAACAAAATACCTTGAATGCAGATAAAATTCGACTAATAACCGCTTTTAAATCATTAAAGCGTCAAGTATGATTCAGTTATCGTCAAAAATTAGTACGATAAACCCTTGAAAACACCTATTTATATGACGCTTACAAATCAAAAAAAGCCCGTTCAAAAACGGGCTTTACTATCTAAAAAACTAAGTTGATTAGTTAAATGTTGCCTTTAAAATGGCAATCATAGACGGTGTGCCATCCGCTTCTACAGCTCCTGTTACATATAGTTTGTGCTTTCCATTTGGTTTTGCAGTGAAAGGCATAACTATTACCCCACCTTGGGTACCCGGAGATTGAACCGCTAATGACCCCTTTCCAATAATTTCACCATCAGGGGTATCCAAACGGACATCAAAGTTATACACCACTTTTGGCGCTTCTTGCCATCCGGCACCTAGTACAATCATATTAACTCCGGTAAGGTCTACGGATTCAATTTCAAACCATCCTTTTTCGCCCGCAAGTAGTAGCAAATCCTGCCCTCCAAAAGTAACGACTGTCATATCCTTTGTATTCGTTTCCTGGGAAAATCCAACCGTGTTGCTTGACAAAGCTACCGTTGTAGACCCCGTTAAAGGTATCGCCCCTTCAGCACCTTTATCCGTATAACTGGCCGTAATTACCATAAGTTCGCCGGGGTTCTTAGTCTCAGGTCGTATCTTCCCTTTTACAGGTAAGGATTTTTTCTTTACCCCGTTTGCGGCCAAAGATTGTATGTACATGGCTATCTGCCTTGACTCTTCGGAAGTAATATCTGGATGTGCCGGCATCATTACCTCACCCCAAACGCCCGTACCACCTGAAACTATTTTCTTCTTTAAGTACGCTATAGCGTCTCTTTGTTTCTTATATTTCTGAGCGATGTCGGTGTAATTAGGTCCTATGGACGCTTCCAATTCTTTGTGACAGGTTTTGCAATCCATAGACTGTGTAAGCGCTTTACCCGTAACCTCAGCAGACACCTGTTGATGTCCTGCGGACATGGCTACTTTATCCATCCCTTCCAAATAATCTACACTAACAAAGATATTATCCTCAAGAATAGTGTCATTCCTATCAGGGTCTGTTACGCTTACTGCATACTGAACATCTTGACCAGGAATAAAAAAAGAGGTATTCCCACCCATAATATCAATTGTAAGCTCTGGTCTTGAATTACCTGCCACTATGGTAACGGCATTACTTATTGCAGATTCGCCTTCAGTATCTTTGACCTCAACTTTTATTCTATAATCACCTGCCTTCTCATAAGCGTGAGAGATTTGAGGTTCTGTGGTTTCTTTAAGGACACCGTTACCTAAATCCCAAGTATAGGTTAAACCATCATTCTCGCGATCCCTTGCGTTTACGCTTGCCCTTATCGATAGCGGTAATTGACCAGACGTTTTATCTACAATCAACCCATCTATCAACGGTGGTCTGTTGCCACTATTAAATGCTATGTAACCCAAACCGGAATCAGCGTTTTTTGAAAACCAACCACTACCGTATTCTAGCAAGTAGATTTTACCGTTCGGTCCAACTTCCATATCGATAAGATTATTCAAATCTATATCCGACGCAAACGGTTCCATTTTAGAATAACTACCATCCTTGTTCAAATGAACCGCTTTCATCCAACCGCGCATCCAATCATATATAATGACCTTACCATCATAGTAACTAGGTAGTTTTTCAGTTCCCTCATACAAATCGGAATAGTAGGTTGGCCCGGCCATCGCGTTTCTCCCTCCTGTTCCCAACTGCGGGAAATCTTGGGAAGCCGTATACGGATAGAAAGCGTAAGCAGGCATGGCCTTTGGCAACTCCGTTAAACCTGTATTGAACTCAGAGTTATTTAAAGGTTTTTCAGGGTCAAAAGCATCACCGGACTCGCCTGTTGCATAATCGTAAGCACGATACGCTTTATTATCTCCAATAAATAAGGGCCATCCAAAATTACCTGCCTCGCGAGCTTGGTTCATTTCATCGTAGCCTCTAGGCCCTCTTGTTTCCAAACTATCCGCTCTGGCATCCGGTCCAACGTCACCCCAATAAACATAACCTCGCTTACTATCTACGGATATACGATATGGGTTACGGTGTCCCATTGTGTAAATTTCAGGTCTTGTCTTCTCAGTACCCACGGCAAATAAATTCCCTTCGGGTATAGTATAACTGCCATCCTCCTTGACCTTTATTCTCAAAATTTTACCCCTTAAATCGTTTGTATTACCCGAAGACCTTCTTGCGTCATACTGTTCATGACCTGGAAGGTCGTTCAAAGGCGCATAACCGCTATTGGTATATTTTACTCCCTTTTCATTAAAAGGAGTTGAATTATCACCAGTGGACAAATACAACAAATCATCTGGACCAAATGCGATAGAACCTCCGGTATGGCAACAGATTTCGCGCTGACTTTCAACATCTAAAATCACTTGTTCCGAAGCCATATCAAAAACACCATCCAAAAATTTAAAACGCGATAGGCGATTTATTTCTGCATCTCCCGTAGGGGCATAATATAAATAAATCCAGTTGTTCGTTGTATAATTAGGGTCTTTCTGCAAACCCATTAGACCCTCTTCCGCATTTGCGTCTGGGGTATTTAAAGTTTTGTGATACACATCTAGTTTGGCCACTTCGGTTAACTCTTTAGTGGCATCGTTATACCATAAGACTTCTCCCCTTCGTTGTGCAATTAACACATCGCTATTCGGTAGCACGGTCATCTCGGTAGGTTCAAAGAATTCTCCATCTGCTAATGTGATTTTTGAAAAACGGTCTATTTCCGGTGGTATTTGAGAGGAAGCCTTGGCATAGTCGAGCGTCTCATTTTCACCTATAGCATATTCAATTCCACCTAATAAATGTTTTAAGAAATGAGGTTCCGTATAACTTTCGTCCGTATGACCTGCTCCTGTATAAAACGCCCTTCCACCATCAAACTGATGGTACCAAGCAAACGGATGATTATTCCCATTTTCACCACCTTCATAGGTAGATTCATCTACCGTCATTAAAACGTTTACGTCTGGATTGATGTTTTTGTAGTTATAAATTTCATCTGGTCTATGCCAAACCTTTTCGGTAAAATGCTTCGTTGCAATAAAGCTATTGTCCTGAATAAGGAAGTCAGCCTCTGGCGTTCCACTAGGGTGACTCAAAAATTGCGCTCCTACCAATTTAGTATACCAGCCCCAATCATACTCGGTATCCGCAGCAGCATGAACACCAACGAAGCCACCACCTGATTGAACATACCGTTCAAAAGCGGCTTCTTGGTAATGGTCTAAAATATTACCCGTTGTACTTAAAAAAATAACAGCCGAATACTGTTTTAAATTCTCTTCAGTAAATAGTTCCGCGTTTTTGGTCGTATCAACAGCAAACCCATGTTCGGTTCCGAGCTGATATATTGCCGCAATTCCCTGTGGAATAGACGCGTGCTTAAAACCCATGGTTTTAGAAAACACCAAAACCTTGGGGGTTCCTTCTCTCTTGCTTGTGCAGGAAAAAATCATAAAAACGATAAAAAGGATAACGATAGGGAAACTCTTTTTCATGCTAGGCAACTTCATAATGATTATTTAACAAGCTTTAAAACTACACATTGGAAATGCAATTAGCAACCGCTTATGCCTTCCAGCTTAAATTTTCTAGAAAACGATAAAAATCAAAAGAGGCTACATTTCCAAAAAAAGCACCTAAAATCATTCAGATTTCAATGTTAGTAAGTTATAAAATAAGCCTTATTTTTGCCGAGTATTTGAAAGGTGTACCAAGCCAGCGTGTTTCCGTTATTGGTTTTCCGGTCAGTTACTAATCGCATGTCAAAATTACCCAAGGAACACCAATTCTTGGATTTATCGGATTACGGTAGACCTGTTGCAAAAGTTATTGCAAAATCTCTAAAAGACACTTCCTTTACCCCAATTCACGTAACTATTATGTTTGTAATAGCAGGGATAATAGCCATTACCTGTCTTTTACACCAGTACTATTGGGCTACCTTGTTCTTCTTACTATTAAAATCTGTTTTGGATGCTGCCGACGGCGAACTGGCACGAGTAAAAAATACCCCATCACATACCGGTAGATACCTAGATTCAGTTTCAGACATCATTCTAAACCTGCTGATATTAATAACCATCTGGTACGTAACAGAAGGCTCTATATGGTTGACTTTAATCGCATTTTTTGGCATACAACTCCAAGGCACCTTGTATAACTATTACTATGTAATCCTAAGAAATAAACATCAAGGAGATACTACGAGTAGAGTATTTGAGACGGCGACGCCCAAGGCACTTAAAGGTGAAAGTCAACGTAATGTGAATATCCTATTTTCTTTATATACGGTTCTATACGGAGTATTTGACCGCATCATTTATTCTCTGGACGGCAAAGCAGCGGATGGTAATCATCTCCCAGGATGGTTAATGACAGCAGTATCAACCTTTGGACTAGGTTTCCAGTTACTAATCATTGGTGTTATGCTGGTACTAGGTCTTGATCAGTATATTATCCCTTTCTTTATAGGCTATTCCGCATTTATTCTAGTTTTTATCGGCATTAGAAGAATTATAAATCGGTAAATTTTTTTACCTTTCCAGTATCACTTTTAGCTAAATTTATGGGTCGTTTTTCTTTTTCTTGCTTTAGTATGCTTTTCGTACTATTATGTTTTCTAGGATGTAAAAAAGAGAATATGTTGAGGTACGACGTCATTTTAAAAAATGGAAATATCATTAACCTTGAAACCGGGAATGTAACCGTTAAAGATATTTTGATAAAAGATGGAAGAATCGAAAAAATTAGGCTTCCAAACGATGACGAACATATATCCGCAACCAAAGTAATCGATGTAACCGACCATTATATTTTACCCGGTTTTTGGGACAATCATGTTCATTTTAGAGGAGGAGATTCACTACTAAAAGCCAATAGGGATTTTCTTAAATTATATATTGCGAATGGTATAACTACAGTACGGGATGCAGGCGGAGATTTAACTGCTGCTGTGATGGCATGGCGAGACAGTATAGCTTCTGGTGAACTCATAGGACCTACCATCTTCACATCCGGACCAAAGATAGACGGACCAAATGGTACGTGGGCAGGTTCTCTGGAGGTGACTAACAAAATGGATATCGCTATCGCCTTGGATTCACTACAAAGTATACCTGTTGATTTTGTAAAGTTATACGATAGTCGTATTACGGGGGAAAACTATCTGAATACCATAAAAGCAGCCGAGGAACGTGGTTTAATCACGTCAGGACACATGCCTTTTACCGTTACCTTGGATGAAACCATTTCCGCTGGTGTAGATGCGGTTGAGCATTTATATTACATCATGAAAGGCTGCTCTACCAATGAAGAAGCTATTACCTCACAATTAGTCCGCAAAGAAATCGGTTTTTGGGATGCCATGCCTTTATTAATGGCTAGTTATACGGATAGTGTAGCTCAAAAAACCTTTGCAAATCTAAAAGGCAATAATGTTTATGTTGTACCTACACTGCACATTGGAGAAACCTTGAGTTATCTGGACGAAACAGACCACCAAAACGATGCGTATTTAAAATACATGGATATGGGTATTGTAAAAACCTACGAAGGAAGGATACAACGTGCCCTAAAAGCGAGTGAAGAACAAACGAAGGACCGTAAGGCGCTACAACAGTTTTTTGGAGAACTCACTAAATCTCTTCACGATGCAGGTGTTGGACTTTTGGCAGGTTCTGACAGTGGTGCTTTTAATTCGTATACCTATCCCGGCATTTCATTACATAAGGAACTGGAGCAGTTGGTAAAAACAGGGATATCTCCGCTAGAAGCGCTAAAAACCTCAGCCTATAACGGCGCCCGATTCTTAAAAAAAGATGCTGATTATGGACAGTTAAAAGTCAATAGTATAGCAGACATCGTTATTTTAAAAGGAAATCCTCTTGATGATATTTCTCAGACCCAGAATATTAGCATGGTCATTAAAGAAGGTACGGTTTGGGAAATCAACAACCTAAATAAACAACTGGAATCTTTAGCTAACGATAAAAATTAAAGCAGCACATGAATAAATTACTTTTAGTAGGGGTATTTTTAGTTTTTCAATTGAGTAGTGCCCAAACGGTACTGCAACCTGAACACGTGTTCGACGGTAGTGAATTACATACAAATTGGGTAGTTCTTGTAGAGCATAACAGTATTACCTATGCTGGCCCTTTATCGGGTTTGAAAGCACCTAAAAATACCAAGACCCTTCGCCTTGACGGGGCAACCTTGATGCCCGGTATAATCGAAGGACACTCCCATCTATTACTGCATCCATACAACGAAACAACTTGGAATGATCAAGTGCTAAAAGAACCACCGGTAGAGCGTGCCATTAGAGGGACGGTACATGCCAAAAATTCCTTACAGGCGGGAATCACTACCATGCGTGACTTAGGTGCCGAAGGAGCGGGTTATACCGATGTATATTTAAAGAAAACCATAGACAATGGTATCATCCCTGGCCCAAGATTATTGGTGGCTGGGCCAGCAATCGTGGCTACGGGTGCCTACGGCCCAAAGGGTTTCCATGACGGGGTAACCGTTCCTTTGGGTGCAGAACCGGCCAGCGGAGAAGCTGCAATTATTGAAACCGTTCGAAGACAAATGGGCAATGGTGTAGATTTGATTAAGGTATATGCCGACTATCGATGGACACCAGGTGCCGACTCACAACCCACCTTTTTACAAATGGAGTTGGATGCAATGGTCGCAACCGCTACCAGTGCAGGTAAATATGTAGTGGCCCATGCTAGTACCCCAGAAGGTATGAAAAGAGCCATAGCCGCTGGGGTAGAGACCATTGAACATGGCGATGGGGGTACGTTGGAGATTTTTAAACTAATGAAAGAAAAAGGTATAGGCTACTGCCCAACCTTGGCGGCAGGCGATGCTATTACTCGTTATGGTGGCTGGAAAAAAGGTGTAGAACCTGACCCTGAACGTATCAAGAATAAAAAGAAGTCTTTTCAACTAGCCTTAGATGCTGGCGTGAACGTTGTTTTTGGAGGTGATGTTGGTGTTTTTCCACACGGAGAAAACTACCGAGAAATGGAACTTATGGTAGCCTACGGTATGCAGCCCTTAGAAGTGCTTAAATCGGCAACAGCCGGAAATGCAAAAACCTTCCATCTTAACCAATTAGGAAAACTAGAGAAAGGCTACTTGGCGGATATTATCGCCGTAAAGGGCAATCCATTAAAAGATATTTCAGCTATGAAAGAAGTTCCTTTTGTTATGAAAGATGGGGTTATTTACAAAAAGCCCTAACTACATCATTAACCGGTAGTAATATGGGGTAACCCATACTATCGTATTTTTTTGAAGAATCTTACCATTAGATATTGGTTCTTCCTAATGAAGCAAAACGTTGAGCTAAACTATGTTTGAATGCAGTTTGGTGTAGTTAGAAATAGTTAGTATCCTATCGCAGCCCCGTCCGGACTTGAAGAATCGGAAGCTCCTATCATGATATTTTTTTTTGCATCAATTTGAATGCCCATCAACACGCCCAATCTATTAACAGGGATAAGGGTATGATTCATTGCTTCTAGTGCTTTTTTGGTATCAGGAGATAATAAATCTCTTTCATACTGTATACTATCTGGCAACCAAGAATGATGAATTTTCATGGCTTCAATGGCCTTATCAATTTGCATATCATAGCCTATAACATTTAACACCGTTTGGAAAACGGTGTTAATGATGGTTCGTCCTCCTGGACTACCGATAATGAGATATGGCTTGCCATCTTTCGCCACGATGGTAGGTGTCATGCTTGACAGCATCCTTTTTTCAGGTTGGATGAGGTTCGGATTTGTTCCAATTTGGCCCGTAGTAGACGTGTTGCCTGGTACAGGATTAAAGTCACCCATTTCATTATTAAAGATAAAACCCAGCTTGTCTGAACCCGTGCCTGAGCCATAGCTATTTTCTAGTGTATAGGTTAATGATACCGCATTGCCGTATGCATCAGCAACAGAAAAATGCGTGGTACTACTCCCATCATACAGCTGTCCAAATTTAGTAGCGTCACTAACAGAGGCCTTAGCCATATCAATATTTTCAAATCGCTTTTTAGCAAATGCTTTAGAAGTAAGCTTATCTAAAGGAATATGTTCATTAAAATCTGCATCTCCCAAATGTTCTGCTCTATCTGCAAAAGCCCTTCGCATGACTTCGGCTAGCAAATGAACATAGGCGGTAGAGTTAAATTCGATGGTATCTAGGTCTGCCAATTCCATAAGATTCATCATTTCAATAAGGGCCACACCTCCTGAGCTTGGTGGTGGCATGGAGTAGATTTCATAGTCTTTATACCTGCCTTTTAAAGGTTTCCTTTCTACGGCAGTATAGCGCTTAAGGTCTTTTAGGCTTATGATACCATCATTCTCCTTCATAAACTTTACTATTTCTTTAGCAACTACCCCTTTGTAAAAACCATCCTTACCATGGTCTCTAATTTCTGATAGCGTAGTAGCCAGCTCAGGTTGTTTCCAAAGTTCTCCAAACTGTGTGAGTTCACCACTGTCCTTTTTGAAGTACTCTTTTAAAAATGGAATAGGCGAATTGGCCTCAAAATTAATTTCTCGTTGGAAAAGACTCCAAGTTAGCGGAAAACCGTCTTCTGCTATTTCGATGGCCGGTTGAACCAAGTCTGCCCAAGGTAGGCTGCCATATTTCTGATGAGCAAGATACAGACCTGCCACGGTACCCGGAACACCTATTGACTTTGCCCCAATGTGATTGATTGTTGTTTCTCTTCCGGTATGATTGATTCCCTTTGCAAGGTTTCCGGCGTTATCAAGAAACATCTCCGGAGATGCTTTTAAAGGTGCTTTTTCTCGAAAATCGATGGTGGTTGCACTTCCTGTAGAATCCATAAACACCAGAAATCCGCCTCCGCCTATATTTCCAGCCGATGGGTGGGTAACAGCTAATGCAAAAGCAGTTGCAACGGAAGCATCAATAGCATTGCCTCCTTTTTTTAGGATATCGATTCCTACTTCAGATGCTAATTTACTGCTTGAAGCAACAAGACCATTTTGGGCATAGGTTTGACCACTAGCATTAGTAGCATTCAGAAAAAGGGATAGGAAAAGGATACTAAATAGGTAGTTGTGTTTCATAATGCTTATTTCTAACGTATTGTTTATTACTCGTTAAATGTAGAAAGATACTTGTCTTTCCGTCTGGAACTAACCAAATCTTTTTGTTTTGCTTTTAGCTTTGTTTTTCTAAAAGCCAAATTCAAAAATTTGGCCGTCTTCGCAAATGCACAAAAACCTATCGCAAAGGCTGTAATAGTAATGTTTTAGAAACATTATTGTACGTAGTGCTTTCCGCTCATTTGCTCAGTTTCAATATTCGAAACGCGCCTTGAATTACCAAAACGAATACGATTGTTCCGATAATCAAATCAGGTTTATTGGAACTTAAATAATAGACCAAAATTCCTGCTATAATTACTCCTAAATTAATAATTACGTCATTAGAGGTGAAAATCATACTCGCTTTCATATGTGCCTCTTCTTTGCTTTTTGACTTTTGTAAAATGTAAAGACAAAGTCCATTTGCAATAAGTGCAAAAATTGAAACGATAATCATTGTTGAAAAATCAGGAAGTTTCTCGTCT
>CAZMUV010000065.1:0-6111 GCA_964569345.1 uncultured Maribacter sp.
TTACACCAGCCGTAAGGCTTCGTCCTCCTAAAAAGTAGCCATCCGATGATGCTTCATTGGTTGAACGGGTTGCATACCATGCAATAATAGCTACTAAAGAGGTGAAACCTACAAAAGAAAAGATGGCTAGAAAATCCATAAAAAATTGGTTGTTTGGTTATATACTATTGATTAAATCTTACGGAATATCCTGTTTGAATTAAACAATGAAATTCGAATATAAGACATACAAAATAAGCAGACCAATTTTCATACGAATATTGATACCTACTGCAACAATACAATCCTCTAATCTACCAGTAGATATTATAAAATCAAAAACTTTAACTACTTTTAAAACATCAACCAATAGCAATTATAATGCAGAAAATACTAACACTTCTATCCTTGTTCCTTTGTGTAGG
The DNA here is from genome assembly GCA_964569345.1 of uncultured Maribacter sp. Taxonomy (GTDB): domain Bacteria; phylum Bacteroidota; class Bacteroidia; order Flavobacteriales; family Flavobacteriaceae; genus Maribacter. Next base: position 405 of record CAZMUV010000065.1, read on the forward strand.
TCTATCTGGACAAACTTCTTCTACTAAGCAATCACCAGCATTGGTCGATGGTATGCCAGAATCACAGGGTATGTCTCAAGAACGTCTTACTAAAATTGACGCCATGCTACAGCAGACTATTCTAGCAAATGAGCTTCCGGGTGCAGTTGTCCTTATAGCTAGGAACGGTAAAATTATATTCCATAAAGCCTATGGTATGGCCGATGGCAAAAGTAAAAAGGCCATGGATAAAGACGCTATTTTTAGAATAGCCTCCCAGACCAAGGCCATTACATCTACCGCAGTACTAATGCTATGGGAAGAAGGTAAGTTTAAACTGGATGATCCTATTTCTAAATACATTCCAGAATTTGGCGAAGCGCAACTGCTAGATATTTTCAGCGAAACGGATAGTACCTACACTACCAAATCAGCGAAGAATCAGATTACAATTCGAGATTTGATTACCCATACTTCTGGGATTGGTTACGGGGTTATTGATGGTGATGCGCGGTTTAAGAAAATTTATGCTAAGGCAGGTATAACCGATTTGTTTACTACAGAGCAGATAACCATTGGTGAAAGTGTTAAGAAATTAGCAAAACTACCATTGCACCATGAACCTGGTGAGAACTTTACCTACAGCGAAGGTTTGGATGTATTGGCCTATTTTGTGGAAGTGATTTCAGGCATGGCGTTTGATGATTTTTTGAAAACACATATTTTTGAGCCTTTGGGCATGGAAGATACCTGGTTCTACTTGCCCAAAGAAAAACATGACCGTTTGGTACCCGTACAGACAAAGGAGGGGAACAAATGGGTGAAATACCCAGTTACTTTTTATGATACCGACTACCCTATAAAAGGGGCTAAAACCTTCTTTTCTGGCGGAGCCGGATTATCCAGTACTGCTAAAGATTATGCGACCTTTTTACAGTTATATCTCAACCAAGGAGAACTCAATGGAGTGCGTCTCCTTAGCCGGACCACTATAAGTAGCATTATGAGTAATCAAATAGGCGCCATTTGGGAAGGTGAAAAGCACTATGGACTTGCATTTGGATTAATCAATGAAAAAGGAGCTGCTCTGGGTGGCTTAGGTAGCAAAGGTGCGTTTGACTGGGGTGGTTATTTTAATACCCAATATTTTGCAGACCCATCCGAAAATATCATTGGCATACTAATGAAACAAACACAAGGCCCAGTGAATGATGAGACGGGATGGAAATTTAGACAAATGGTCTTCGCCGCAGTGGATGATTGAAACGCGATTGTAGATTTAATTAGAATGTTCTAAATAGTTAAAATATAGACGGGTTAGCTTCCATTCAAGTAATGATAATTACATGGTGTCATGAACTTCTTGGCTTAAGGAGTTTTATGTGTCTACTTATTTTTGCTGTTGGTTTATGAAGAAAAAAGGTAAGCTAACAAAACGCTTCCCAAATTTTATCTACGATGGTCTGTGCCAACTTCTCTTTGCTTTCAATAGTCCAGCCGGCCACATGCGGGGATAGGAGTACGTTATCCATTTTTAAAAGTTCTTCAAAGGCGATAGGCATATTATCCTTGCCATGGTCAGTTTTGAACATATCTTCAAAGGATGCTTTTTCATACTCTAGAACATCTAAGCCTGCACCAAGAATTTTGCCGCTATTTAAGGAGGCTACTAGGTCTTCCGTTCGAATACATTTTCCCCTAGCAGTATTTAATATCCAGAACGGATGGTGGAATTTTTCAATAAACTCCGAATCAATCATTCCTATAGTTTCTTTTGTTTGAGGAACATGTAGGCTTAGTATCTCTGCTTTTTGAAATAGTTCTAGAATGCCCACTTGGCGAGCGTTTTCATCTTCAACACCGCCTTTAATATCATAACAAATAATTTCTACATTAAAGCCTTTAAGCTTTTTTGCAAAGGCTTTTCCCATATTTCCGTACCCAATAATCCCCACTGTTTTGCCATCTAGTTCCAGCCCTCTGTTGCCTTCACGATCCCAAATACCATTTTTTACTTCATTGTCCGCTTTATTCAATTTATTGAAAAGGGATAGGAGCATTCCTAGGGTATGTTCGCCAACGGCGTTTCGGTTGCCTTCCGGTGCAGCTGCTAAAAAAATTCCCTGTTCCTTGGCAAAACGGATGTCTATATTTTCCAGACCTGCTCCCAAACGTCCAATAAACTTTAGCTTGGTCGCTTTTTTAAGGAAGGATTCGTCTAAACTAAACCTACTGCGGATGATAAGTCCATCATAATGATGTATTTTTTTTTCAATTTCCGCTTTTGTGGACGTATAATCCTCATCATTATGAAAACCTAGGGTATTGAATTGTTCAATAATCAAAGGGTGGTTTGTATCTACATGCAGTACCTTCATCAATCTTATATTTTAGGATAATCTGTTTGGGTCAATTCATGTTTAACTGCTCCAGTATGTGCGGTATCTTGCTTTTCGAAAAGCAATAGATGTACTTCTTCGTCATCTTTTGTAAACGGACAGTGCTCAACACCTTTTGGTACTACAATAATTTCCCCTTCGTTTACTACTTCTGTTCTATCCCGATACTTCATATATAGAGTTCCTTTCAAGACCTGAAAAAGCTCGTCTTCATCTTCGTGAGCATGCCAGACGAATTCTCCTTGAATTTTTGCAAGTAACACCTGCATGTTATCTACAGTGGCAATTTGGTGCGGATGCCATTGCTTTGTAAAAAGGGCATGTTTTTCTTTTAGGTTGATGGGTTTCATGTACCTGTGTTTTGTTGTTTTATACCTAATTAAAATAGCCGTAAATCACGGTTTAGTTTTCAGCGCATGCGAATATCCTTTTTTGATAAATTTTCTAAATACCTAGGACTGTTTTAGCAATCATAAAATAAATAAGAATACCAAAAATATCATTGCTAGTGGTGATAAACGGACCCGTGGCAATAGCCGGATCTATACCCCTTTTGTGCAGGAAAAGTGGCGTAAAAGTACCTATGAATCCTGCGACTACAATAACCGCTATAAGTGAAAGTGATATGGCCAAGGCCGTCATGAAATCTCCTTTCCAGACCCAAGTAAATAATAAAAGAAGTGCAGCCAAAATAACTCCATTAAGAAGGGCCAATAGCATTTCTTTTATCAGTCTGCTACCAATACTCCCTTTAATATCATCATTTGCCAAACCTTGTACGATGATAGCGCTAGACTGTACGCCTACATTACCAGCCATCGCTGCAATTAAAGGGGTAAAAAGAAACAGTATGGTGTATTGTTTAAACATTTCTTCAAAACCTCCCATAATAACCGCTGCACCTGCTCCACCAAATAGACCTAAGATGAGCCAAGGTAAGCGTGCACGTGTCAATTCCCAAATGCTGTCATCTGCTTCTACATCTTGTGAAATACCTGCGGCCATTTGGTAATCCTTCTCCGCTTCTTCACGGATAACGTCTACAATATCGTCAATGGTGATACGGCCCACCAATCTGCCAATTTCATCAATTACCGGAATAGCTTCCAAATCATATTTACTCATGATTTTGGCTACCTCTTCTGGTTTTTCGTTCACGTTTACGTAATCTACCTTAGGAATGAAAACATCTTTTATTTGAGCGGTGTTCTTTGCTGTAAGTAGGTCCTTTAAAGATAGGCGCCCCATGAGCATATCATCTTCATTTACCACATAAATCGAGTGCACGCGGGTAACGTTTTCTGCTTGGATGCGCATTTCCTTAACACAGGCAAGTACATTCCAACTATCAAGGACTTTTACCAGTTCTTTTGCCATGAGTCCACCTGCAGAGTTTTCATCGTAGCGTAACAGGTCTACAATATCTTTAGCATGTTCCCTGTCCTCTATCTCCGAAATAACTTTCTGTACGATTTCCTGAGGAAGTTCTCCTATAATATCGGCAGCATCATCGGTATCGAGTTCCTCTAGTTCCTCTGCAATTTCTTTAGAGGATAAATTTCCCAAAATAGCTTCCCGTACATCCTCATCCAGTTCAGTAAGAACATCTGAGGTTTTATCACTCTCCAGTAATTTTATAAGGTAGGTGGCCTCATCTTCATCAAGTTCATTGATGATTTCTGCAATATCTGCATAATGTACATCTTCCAAAAGGGAAGTAAGTGTTGCATCTCCCTGTGATTCAATGAGCTGCTCTATCTCGGTTACAAGTTCTTCTGTGAGTTTAAAGGGTGTCATCTGCTATCTTCTTGGTAAGTGCTATAAAATCTGCAACGGCAAGTTGTTCTGGGCGTTGGTCAAATATAGCATCTTCTTTAAGAATATCTGAAAGAGCAAGGCTTTTTAAACTGTTTCTAAGTGTTTTCCTGCGTTGGTTAAAAGCCGTTTTAACTACAGTATAAAATAGCTTTTCATCACAGGGTAATTCAAAACCTGTTTTTCTCGTAAGCCTAAGCACGCCAGACTGCACCTTTGGTGGTGGGTCGAACACTTGCGGATGTACGGTAAATAAATATTCAGCATCGTAAAAGGCCTGTGCTAGAACTGAGAGTATGCCATAAGTTTTACTACCATGTGGCGAGCAGATTCGTTGCGCTACTTCTTTTTGAAACATGCCTGAGAATTCGGGAATTTGTTGACGCATCTCCAACATTTTAAAAACGATTTGTGTGGAGATGTTATAGGGGAAGTTACCTGTGATGGCAAATTGTTCCTCTCCAAAAAGGCTATGTAGATCGTACTTGAGAAAATCCCCTTCTATCACTTTAAAAGACCCCTTGCCTTGCAATACTTTTGGGTGTTCTAATGGGAACTTGTGGTTGAGATAGATGATAGAGTCTGCATCCAGATCCATAGCCACTAAGTCTATCTCTTGTAATAATAAATATTTAGTAAGCACGCCTGTTCCTGGGCCAATTTCTATAACGTTGGTACAGTATTTAAAGGTCAAGGTTTCCGCAATCTGTTTTGCAATATCCTCGTCTTTTAAGAAATGCTGACCTAAGTGTTTCTTTGCCCTTACGGGTCCTTTTTCTTCGTATTTTTTACGAAAGGGTTCTCCTTTTTTATTTTTCTTTTTGCCCATTGCGTTGCTTTCTTCTTAACTCGTTTTTGCTTGGTATGCCCATGCCTTGTTACCGGAGACTAGCGTAATTTTAATTCGCTCATAGGCTTCTCCCTCATATGTGTCTGCCTTTTCTAATTCTTCTGGACTTAGGGTGTATATCTTACCTATTATTTTGTCTTCCCCATTGTTGGTATGCTCTAAGGTAGGGTAGCGATTGGCCACTTTTTGCACTGCTATTTTATAATTAATTAGGGTATCCTGAACCCCAGGAAGCAGTCTTGAAAAAACGCCTAACTGCACAGCCTCTTCCTGTAGTGTCCCGTAAGTGAATAATTGATGTGTAGCGCTGGGGCGCATTACATGCTGTTCGTCAACCACTTGCATCTCCGTCCGAAAAGCGACGAACTTTCCCGCAAACAAAGTATTGGCTTCTTTTCGCAGACGCGGCGCATCTTCTTTGTAATAGCTTTCTAGAAGCGCCTTACTTGCCACTGTAAACTGAACGGAATAGGTAACTCCGCCCATATCTTCTTCCACAAGTACTTTACTCATTTTGGCGTTGATGAACTTACCGGTGTTCAAAACATCCGGTATGTGTTTTTCCTTCATCCAGTGCACCCATTTTTTTTGGACGCTTTCTTCTATGTTGGTGGTTACGTTATATATGTACATTTTAAAAGTTCAAGTTCAAGTTCAAGTTCAA
>CAZMUV010000065.1:6211-20433 GCA_964569345.1 uncultured Maribacter sp.
AAGTTCAAGTTCAAGTTCAAGTTCAAATACAAAGAATAAATACAATTTTTACCTTCGACTACGCTCAGTATATAGGGTGCGAAGACAAAAGTAGTTTACCTAAAACGTTATAAAAAACACTTTTTCATATGGATTGAATATTTTAACCTGAAAATTGGTACGCCGAGCTTACGACTTCCCTTGGTAAACTATATCCTAGTTTATGGCATCCCCTCTCAATATCCTAAAATTCTTTCTGGCTTGAGGGAAATAATAGCTGTCTTGATAGTTGTAAATAATCTTTTCGAATTGTGCTTTGGCCTTGTCAGGTTGGTTCAATCTTTTTCTATAGAGTTCACCTAAGGCGAAGTACGCATCGTCCGCGAGTATACCAGTGGTATAGAATTCAATTATCTTTATATAATTCAATTCTGCCGCGTCATATTTTTCTTGTGATTCGAACAGTTGCGCCTGTTTCAACAGGGCTTCGTCCTCTATTTTTTCACCTTTATGGTTTTGCAGGATGTCTTCTAAGGCATCCACAGCCTCTTGTGTTTTGTTTTGGTAGGATAGAAAATCTGCTCGGGCATATTTTCTTAGTGCGGTTTGAGTAGAGTCTTCTAGGGAGTTGTCTGAAATCAACAAACTTAATTGCATGGCATCGTTGGCAATAAGCTGGGAAGTAGAACCTCGGAGTACTTTTAATTGGGTAAGTGCCCATTCAAAATCGCCCTTATAAAAACTGGTCTCTGCTACTTTGTATCTTGCGTTTTGGCCCAATACATCGTTTTTTAGTTTTTGTTGTATCTGTGAGAAGTAGATCAATGCCTCATTAAATTTTTTATTGTACACCAAAATATCACCTAGGGCCAATTTTATAAAGGCAGTTCCTCTTTGGTTCAAAGGAAGCTCTAATGAGTTCTTTAAGAGCTCAATCGCTGGTTCTGGTTCGTCCTTTTTGAAGGTCAGGAAATTAGCATAGGCTACTTGTAACTGCAAGGTTTGAGTCTTGTAACCATGGGTTTCAATGAGCGCTTCATATTTTTTCTGGATGGTTTCCAGTTGATTTTTATTGGTATTCTGCAAATCAATATCAATGAGGCTGAGTTCTGCATTTAAAGCGGTAACCACATTATTAGACTCCTTTATAAGATATTTGAAGATATCGCGGGCGACATCGGTTTCATTTGCGTCCAAGGACAATTTGCCTAGGTTTTCCAATCGCAAGGTATTACCATCTTCCATACGCTTGTAAATAGCTTTTTCCTGTCTAAAGGCGCTGCCATATTGCTGTTGCTGTACAAACAACCAACTCAATAGTTCGTTCCAGATGATATCTGGATTTTTTTGTACGTTTTCTAGTAATATTGCTTTAAGGGTAGTGTTGTTATAGCTTTCCGGGTCAGACGTAACAAAGGCGTCGATACTTCTAAGGATATTTGATTTTGAGGTTTTCCCGTTGCTCATTAAGTTGAGGTAGGAGCGGTACATTTTATCTACATTTCCCTGCTCCCCATAAATACGAGCCAACTGAAAATTATAATCCATTTCAGGATTTATTTCCATTGCTTTTTGGTAGGCGGAAACTGCTCTGTCCAACAAGCTATATTTTTGAAATTGATAGCCTAAGGCATAGCCATAATTCGGTTTTTCCGCTATAATCTCTAAGGCTTGGTCAAAATAAACAGTCGCCTGTTCTGTGGAATCTTGAAGGGTAAAATTATAGCCAAGTTCAATAAGCAGCGTTGGGTGGGGGCTTTTACTTTTTAAGCGCTCCGTTAGAAAACGTTTGGCATCCTCGTAGCGTTCCAATTGTTGGTAGCAAGCCACAAGACCTTGAAGGTAGTCGGTCCTTCTTGGGCTTTTTTTAGTCAGTTTTTCATAAAAAACCACGGCTTTTTCAAAATCTCCGTCTTCAAAATACTGTTTGGCCAAAAAATCTTCTTGGGCAATTGCAGTTGACAGTAGCGCAAAATAGGTAATTATAAATATATAGAAACGCATACTCAAAGATAAGGAGAATGGGATAAGTAGCTGTTAAAGAAACTGCAAGTTTCTTTTCCAAAATGGGCATGATAACACCTTTTTTTCTTAAATGTTTGTGAGGGGTGTTATATTAATCTGCCAATTATCAGCTTTGCTTTAGGTGGCTATGGCGAAATGGGAGTTAGTGAAGTGAAGGCACATAAGCGCAATAGTCATCCCATACCGGAGAATAATTTTAATCTAAATACTAATCTAATCGTAGCTTTGTTATGGTTGTTAAATTCATTCCCATAAAGCGACATGCTTTGGTCATTTTCTGTGGCTATCTATTTAGTGAAATCCACATCTATAATATACTGTGTTCAGGGTAAATGAGCCATTTTTGTAGAACAAGCCCAAACCACAATAATCACGATGGGAGAAATAGAGTACGCCATTTACATTTGGAGCTTTTAGCAGTTTGTCCGTTATTTTATTAGATAATGCTGTTCCGTGCGGTGTTGTAATTAGATTTTAGTGTAAAGACCCTTCCTGTTTGGTAAGATTGTTGATTTCGATTTTTGGCACGAATAGTTTCATGAGTTTTCATGTGATATGAAGTAAAATCTAGGATACGATTTAAGTGAAGTGCTGTAGTCCTTTTAATGTTATAGTTTAACCTAGGGAAGCTTATTAGATAAACATCAATCTATCTTATCAAAACCACAATAAGGTATCAATACCTCCGGAATTTGAATACCGTCGGCAGTCTGGTAATTTTCTAGGATACCGGCCAAGACTCTGGGAAGCGCCAAAGAGCTTCCATTAAGTGTATGTGCGAATTGACTTTTTCCGTTTTCGTCTTTATAGCGCAATTTTAAACGATTAGCTTGGTAGGTCTCAAAATTAGAAACCGAGCTAATCTCTAACCAACGGTCCTGAGCGGTAGAAAAAACTTCAAAATCATAGGTAAGGGCAGCGGTAAAGCCCAGGTCGCCTCCACAAAGGCGCAGTACTCGGTAAGGTAATTTTAGTTCGCGTAAAATTTCTTTTACATGGTCTACCATGCCATCCAATGCTTGGTAAGATTTGTTTGGGTGCTCTACGCGTACAATTTCTACTTTATCGAACTGGTGCAAACGGTTTAAACCGCGAACGTGCGCGCCGTAGCTTCCGGCCTCTCTTCTAAAACAAGGAGTATAAGCAGTATAGGTCACTGGAAAATCGCTCTCGTTTAAGATTACATCCCTAAAAATATTGGTTACGGGAACCTCTGCCGTTGGAATAAGGTATAGGTCGTCTGCGGTAACATGGTACATTTGCCCTTCCTTGTCCGGTAACTGTCCTGTACCGTAACCAGAAATCTCGTTTACGAGGTGTGGTACTTGTATTTCGGTATAGCCCGCTGCCGTGTTCTTATCTAAAAAATAGGAAATCAAAGCCCGTTGTAAACGAGCACCCTTGCCTTTGTACACAGGGAATCCTGCACCAGCGATTTTGACTCCAAGTTCAAAATCTATAATATCATATTTTTTAGCCAGTTCCCAGTGGGGTAGGGCATCAGTAATCAATTCTGGTATCTCACCTTCGCTAAAGATTTCCTCATTATCCGTTTCTGAACTGCCTGCCGGAACGGAGCTGTGCGGAACGTTAGGGATTTGGTACAATAAGGTTTGAAGCGCATCCGCAGTAGTGGTCAACTCGTCGCTTAGTTGTTTGGATTCCTCTTTCAAGGTTGCTGTTTTTTCTTTTAGTCCATTGGCTTCTTGTGCCTTTCCGGATTTGTACAGGACACCTATTTCCTTGGAAAGCGAATTGGATTCTGCTAAAACGGAATCTAAACGTGTTTGTGTAGCGCGTCTTTTTTCGTCTAGCTGTAATACTTCTTCAAGTAATACGCTTCCGTCGATATTCCTTTTTTTGAAAGCGGTAATCATTTCGTCTTTCTGCTCTCGGATGGCCTGTAACTGTAACATGGTTCTGCTGTTTAAGTCTGCAAATTTAAACTAATCTTCCGATTTAAAAGAGATACATTTCGTTATCAAGCGCAAGTATCAAGTTCAAATACAAATACAAAAATCAGATACAAGTACAAATTGTAATTTAACTTCTTTGCAAGGCCCTTTTTGGCCAAAGTAATTTACTGAAGATCGCCAAGAAACCTTTTCAGATTTAAATTGCTACCATAGCTAGTATAGAAGAGTTTGCTTCTTTCTGCCTCCATACAATGATGTACTTTGTTAATCCCTTCACCAACTTCAAAAACTTGAAAATATCAGAAATCTGAAACTACCTAATTATTTATCCTCTAAAGCAGAAGGAAAAATCCATTCATGATGCTTAAACCTTAACCAGGGCGTATTGGCTAAATCGGTTTTTGGGTCTATAAATGGTGCATATGGTCTTCCGTTTATGCTGAGGAGGGATTGCTCTAAGTATACAGATATGTCTTCACCATTTTGAGCGTATTCTTGTTGTAGGTAACCAGCAAATTGCCATGCAAAATCTGGGTAAGCAAACACTTTTCGTTGTTGATTTCTGCTTAAGAATTCTTTGGGTTGTATTATTATTTTTTCACCAGTCTGATTGTTTACAACCTTGAATTCTCCCTTTCCTGACCTGCTGCGTAACATCATGCGCCAGCTTAGCCTATGTCCTTCCTCAGTCCAGAGAACATCATCAGAAATAAAATGATGACGTAAGGGTAACAGTAATTGAATGATAAAGTAGCTACTTAGTGCGGCGAGGATTATATTTTTGTGTTTGGGAACCCTTACTTCATTGCTACTATACCCTTTTTTCTTTTTGAAAAAGATGCGACGAATGGTCTCTGGCTCAAAGAAAAATACACTGAAGGCTAAGGATAAATATGGGAAAATACCGATTTGAAAAACGATGGAATTAAATAAATGAAAAAAGATAGAAACAAAGAAAGCCAGTTTTCGCGTGGGTTTCCAAAGTAGGGCGGGAATAATTAATACATCGAATAAAATACCTGTGGTTCCTATAACCTTATGTGCCCAGTCTTGTTGCAGTAACTCGCCAATCAGAGGATATTCTGCAACTGGCTGCATCAAAATATAAATCATGCCAAAATCTAGCCAATCGCCATATAATTTTGCTATAGAGGCGTATACGTACACAATTAAAAGTTGGAACACTATAAACCATTTCACATAACTGTACATGGTATCGGACTTTTGTTCTGGATGTTGTTTTACGGCTAGCGAATAATTTTTATCGGCAGGAATAAAACACATAAACAGGGAAAGTAGTACCAATAAATAATAATGGTTGTTATAAGCGGTCTTCTGCATTAGATAAACAGCTGTCCAAAGCACGGTAAATGAAATAATACTGAATCTGTATTTATACCCTAAGGAAATACAAACACCCAATAGGCCCATGATAGAAAAGTAAGCGTACATCCCATAGCCCGGTAGGGGCTGTAACCAATCAAAATCTATAAAAGGAAAGTTGAAACGCGGTTCTACGAGGTTCCTACGTACCCATCCGGTTGCAATCGCACCAAAACTTTCGCAGGAGATAAGGAAACCAAAAAAGATGCGAAAGATAATCAAAGGGCTGTTGTCCATCCTCCGAAATAACAGCTTATTTAACATGATTATTGGGATATATATCGAAGTGATGCTTCTTTGTCCTTTGCCAATTGCTCCTTCAAAGCGTCCAAGGAATCAAATTTACGCTCGTCCCGTAAGCGATGTAACATGTCTATTTGGATATTGAGGTCGTACAGGTCTTCCTTGAAATCAAAAAAGTGTATTTCAATGGTTTTATGGGTGCCGTTTACGGTAGGGTTGTAGCCTATGTTCATCATACCGTACACTTCTTTTCCGTTCAAAATGCTTTTAACGGTGTATGCGCCTGTTTTTGGAATGAGTTTGTACGCTTCATCAATGGAAAGATTAGCGGTTGGGAAATTTAGTTTTCGTCCCAAACCTTTTCCTTTTTTAACGCTGCCGGTAAGCATGTACTCGTACCCTAAGTAGGAGTTTGCCGTAGCAACGTCACCTTCTTCTAGTGCCTTTCTTATTTTGGTTGAGCTAACGGATACCGCTTCTATTTCCTGTGCCTGTATTTCTTCTACGGAAAAATCCAATATGTTGCCAAAAGCGATGAGGTCCGTGATATTTGCTGTTCGGTTGCGACCAAATCTATGGTCGTAGCCTATGATTATTTTTTTTGATTTGAGTTTATTTACCAAAAGGTCACGAACGAATTCGGTAGCGGTTAATCTAGAAAAAGCTTTGGTAAAAGGGTGAATTACCAAAACATCCAATCCCATTTTGGCAAGAATCATCTGCTTTTCGGTTATCGTATTCAATAGTTTAATGTCTGTATCTTTTTGAAGTACCATTCTAGGATGTGGAAAAAAAGTAAGTACCGCCGATTTTAAGTTAGCGTCTTTGGCATGGTTTATGACTTTTTCCAGTATTTTCTTGTGACCAATATGCACCCCGTCAAATGTGCCTATGGTAATGGCAACTGGTTCTTGTGCTGTGTATTTGGAAATGCTATGGACTGTAATCACCTATGATGGAAAATAAAAGAACTATATTTGAAACTGAGATAAACACCCCTCAATGAGTGCAAAATTACGCTTAGTTTTTTCAATTACCATGGTATTTGCTTCCTTTTATGGAGCTGCCCAAACTACGTATTGGAAAGATACGGATTTAACCCGAGCGGAGGAGCAGGCCACCTTGGAGCGCTTTACAATCCAAAAGGCAATTGCCTATACCTTGGATGAAACCCGTTTTAAAAATCAACTGGTTGCGGTGTCCAAGGCCGTAAAAGGAAGTGGAGTTGTATATTTTCCAGATGAGAATGGAAATCAGATTCCTTTTGATGTGATTGAAGCCAATACCTTTTCTGAGGCACTTGCTCAAAAGTACCCCAATATTAAATCCTATAAGGGAGCTAGTACTTTGAACGATGGGAAGCGTATTCGTTTTAGCGTGTCGCATAAGGGAATTCATAGTATGATGTCCACCGTTGGGAATGAAGGTTCTGTTTTTATGGAAAAAGGACTTAAAGGCAAATATGTACTATACCACGCCAAAGATCGCGCTGCCAAGGAGGCATTTGTTTGTAAGACAGCACCTGAAATCTCAGATATGGGAAATAGCCTATCTGCACGGTTGGTAAACGATCAAGTATTACGAAAGTTTAGACTTGCCGTGGCAGCCTCTGGCGAATACACTACTTTTCATGGTGGTGCTAAAGTAGATGCTCTGGCAGCCATAAACGCTACCGTTACCAGAATAAACGAAGTGTTTGAAAATGATTTGGCTGTTACTTTAGAGTTGATAGGCACTACGGATGAAGTAATCTATTTAGATGCGGAAACAGACCCTTTTACAGGTAGTTTGAGCGCTCAGACGCAGAATACTTTGGACTCTGTTATTGGTGATGCAAACTATGATATAGGGCATCTTTTTAATCAAAAAGATGATGCCTTGGACGGTAATGCTGGGTTTGTAGGTGCTGTTTGTCGTGCTGGTAGAAAAGGAAGTGCGTATAGCACGCTTTCGTCTCCACAAGGAGATTTTTTCGCCATAGATTTGGTGGCTCACGAAATGGGGCATCAGCTCGGGGCAAACCATACTTTCTCCCATATTTCTGAAGGAACCCAGGTGCAGGTAGAGCCGGGTAGTGGTACTACCATAATGGGATATGCCGGTATCACAGGAACTAATGATGTGGCTCCAAATAGTGATGATTATTTCCATTATGTAAGTATTACACAGATACGGGACTACTTGGAAACCGTTTCTTGTGGCGAATCCACACCCTTAATCAATACGCCGCCCAGTTTGGTTTCTATTGCAGATTTTATCATTCCAAAAGGGACGGCCTTTGTGCTTACCGGGAACGCTTTGGATACAGATGTGGATGACGTCCTGTCCTACGCTTGGGAACAAACAGATAATGGTATCGTTACCCAAGCAACGTTTGGGCCAACCAGTCCTACAGGGGCAATGTTTAGGTCCCTGCCTCCGGATACCTTGCCTTTTCGCTATTTTCCAAAATTGGAGCGCGTCCTTTCTGCTGATTTAACACAATCAACTCCTGGGTTGAATGAGGCTTGGGAGACCTTATCCTTGGTAGAGCGGGAACTCAATTTTGCATTAACCGTGCGTGATAATGCCTTAAACGGAGGCCAATTGATTTCTGATGAGGTATCCGTATTTGTAACGAATAATGCCGGTCCGTTTGTAGTAACCTCCCAAGATACGTTTGTGACCTACATAGCTGGCGAGGTGCAGAACCTCAGTTGGGATGAGGCAGATACCCATTTGGCTCCTATCTCCGCGGAAACAGTAACTATTTTCTTATCTACCGATGGAGGGCAAACCTTCCCTACTGTCGTGGCCGAAAACATACCGAACAATGGCATACACAGTTTCGTAATTCCAGGTCTGCCTACCGCTAATGGTAGATTTATGGTAAAGGCTTCGGAGAATATCTTTTTTGCCGTCAACGCTGCGGATTTCAGCATCACACCATCGGAGGTTGTCCTCAACTTTACGCAACTGGATTATGAGATATGCCAGCCACAAGATTTGGTGGTCGATTTTACCTATGAAACCTATTTGGGGTTTATGGAGGAAAGTACATTTAATGTCTTAGGGCTTCCTACAGGATTAACTGCTGTGTTTTCAGATACGACTGCCGTAGTAGGGGACACCCCTGTAAGCATTACCTTTTCAGGTACAGGAAGTTTGGCGGTTGGAACCTATCCAGTCCAGATAGTGTCCACATCGGTAAGTGTAACCAAAGAAATCACGTTAAACTTAACCATTTATGATGCTGATTTTGTAGATGTAGTGTCTACGGTACCTGTGAACGGCGCAATCGATGTGTCAACAGATGTAGTTTTGGAATGGGAAAGTAATGCCAGAAACACTGGATATGATGTAGAAATAGCGACCGATAGTGCCTTCACTAACATTATAGAGGCAGTTAGTGTTGCCAATATTTTCTATACGCCTACTTCCCTAGAGAACGATGCTGCCTACTTTTGGCGCGTAAAGCCGAAAAATAGTTGTGGTGAAGGTATTTTTGGTGTGCCGTTTGGTTTTAGTACAATACCCTTTAATTGCGATACGGTAGCTGCGTTTGATTTGCCTTTGGAGATAACATCGATAGGAACGCCCACTATCACATCGAAAATAACCTTTTATGAAGATTTACCTGTTGCGGATATTAATGTGGCTTTAAATGTTGAACATAGTTTTTTGGCAGATTTACAAATCAGCCTAACCTCGCCTGCCGGAACTACAGTGGTACTGGTCTCTAGTTCTTGTAACGACTCTAGAAACATAAATGCAGTATTCGATGATGATGCGCCGGATTTTGTTTGTGCTGGAAACCCTGCCATTAGCGGTTCTGTAGCTCCCTTAGGTTCTTTAAGTTCTTTTAATGGAGAATCCATTCTTGGGGAATGGACTTTGGAAATCAAGGATAATGCTCCTGCTGACGGTGGAAGGCTGAATTCGTTTTCGATGGAAGTTTGCGTTGAGGGTGATTTTAGACCGGACGAGGATAACGACGGTGTTTTTGATGACGGAGATGACCTGTGTTTGGATACCCCTGAGGGGCAGGAAGTAGATGCGTCGGGATGCCCCATATATCGGTTTACGAATCAGAATTTTAATATCAGCTTAGAAAGTGAAACATGTCGGTCTAATAATGATGGTAAAATTACTATTACACCAAAGGTAGGTCTCAGTTACGAGGTTACGGTAAGTGGAGTAGGAGTAAACGAAACACAAGGTTTTACCAATATGTTTCAGATATCAGATTTAAGCTCAGGAACTTACAGCGTATGTATAAATGCAACGGATGGTACAATTATTTACGAAGAGTTTTGCACCCAAGTGGTCATCTCGGAACCAGACCTTTTAGGAGTTAGCTCAAAAGTCTCTACGGATGGTACAGTACTTACTTTGAATCTATCTGGGTCCGATTTCTATAACCTTGAGCTGAACGGGACAGTGATTCAGACACAATCTTCGAGTATTATCTTAGATTTAAAGAATGGAATCAACGTTTTAAAGGTGTTTACAGACATTCCTTGCCAGGGCGTGTATAACGAGCAGTTTATACTTTCGAAGGAGCCAATATTATACCCAAATCCATTCACTGATATTGTCGGTGTTTATTTTGGAGGTACTGGTAGTAGGGTAACGATGCGCATTTTTGCTTCAGATGGTAGGTTTGTTCAAGGGATGAGCTTACAGGCAAACGCTAACGGAACACAAATAGATTTAGGGGCATTGGCTGATGGTATGTATTTTGTCCAATTTACAGGTGATGGAATAAAAGGAACTGCTAAAATCATTAAGAAATGATACGGAATATTTTTCTAATTGGTGCTATGTTGTCCTTATTCATTGGATGTGGTAAAAAGGATGACCCCAAACCTCCGGGTCAGGTAGAATTGGTATTTCCAGAGCGAAATTCTGAATGTACTACAGGACAGTCTTTAGGAGCAACTACGAGTCGTGTAACGTTTAGATGGCAAGAGGCGAAAAATGTCAATAGCTATGAGTTAAGGGTGACCAATATAAATACAGGAAGTACACAAACAATTAGCACAGCTGCGACATCTGCAAACCTTCCCATAGAAAAGGGTGTTCCTTTTTCATGGCAGGTGCGTTCACGAAACAACCAAGTGGAACAAAGTATTTCCAGTCTTGTTTGGAATTTTTATAACTCGGGATCTAATACTTCTTTCGCACCTTTTCCTGCGGATATACTAAGCCCAAGAATGTCACAGAGAGTGTTTAAGGATATAAATAATGAAATTGCCCTATCTTGGTCTGCAAGCGATTTGGATGATAATATTGCTAATTTTGAAGTCTATCTTTCAACAGAAAACCCACCGGTAGATTTGGTTGGAACCTTAGCTCCCAATGTTTTGGAACAAAAAGTTTCTGTAGCACCGAATACCGTTTACTATTGGACTATAATTACAAAAGATACGGAAGGAAACGCAACCAGTTCAGGGATATACACGTTTAAGGTATTATAGTTCTTGTAGCCCTTAAGAATTATTGAATTGATTCATTGTACGAGTGATGCCTGCCAGCACGAAGGAAGTTACCACCTCTGCTGATTGTTTAAGCCGCTCCACTATTGCTGAGTTTTCATCTTCGTTCCATTTTCCTAGCACATATTCTACTTGTCTACCCTTGCCAAAATCTGCCCCTACACCAAACCGGAATCTATTGTACGCATTCCCTTGTAGAAATAGTTGGATGTCCTTTAGTCCGTTATGGCCTCCGTCGCTACCTTTTGTTTTTATTCTTATGGTACCGAATTGAAGGTTAATATCATCTGTAATTACTAGAACATTTTCTAACGGAATCTTCTCCTTGTCCATCCAATATTTCAATGCTTTGCCGCTTCTGTTCATATAGGTAGACGGTTTAAGGCAGAGCACACTTCGGCCTTTTACTTTAAACATGCCTATATCTCCTAACTTTGCTGTTTCAAAGCTAAATTCCTCTTTAGTGGCTAATGCATCGAGAATCTTAAAGCCAATATTATGGCGGGTATCTTTGTATTCATCTCCTATGTTGCCAAGGCCTACAATTAAAAATTTCTTCATGATTTCATCTTCGTTTAAAAAGCTACTTTCTTTTTTGAAAAGGGACTTTAAGAATGTGAACATAGTTAGTAAAGGTTATTTCAGCTTTAAAAATACAAAAGCATCCCGATACTGGTATCGGGATGCTTTATATCAATCTGCAGAAATAACCTAAGGCTATTCTTGTGCAGCGTCTTCAGTTGCTCCTTCCGCAGCACCTTCTTCACCTTCTTCACCTTCTTCATCCTCTTCTACAGCAACTGCAGCACGAGCCATCTTAACTTGTACAACTGTTGTACTTTCTGGATGTAGAATAGTGAAATCGTCGTTCAATAAAGATTCGACAGTAATATTCTGACCAATTTTTAATTTGGAAATATCGATATCAAAGAAATCCGGTAATTTATCCGGGAAAGCTTTAATAGCCAATTTTCTCTTTCTGAACAACAAGCGTCCACCATCTCTTTCCCCTGGAGAATTACCTTCTAAACGTACAGGAATATTCATGGTAACTTCTTTGTCATCAAATAATTGATAAAAATCGATATGCATAATCTTATCCGTAACTGGATGAAATTGAATGTCTTGCATAATCGCTTTTAATTTACCATGACCCAAATCAACCTCTACAGTATGCGCGGCTGCGGTGTACACTAAATCTCTGAACGCTAGTTCATGTGCTGAAAAATGTAGTGGTTTATCCCCTCCGTATACTACGCAAGGAACCATTCCAGCATTACGTAAGGCTTTTGTTGATTTCTTGCCTACGCTTTCTCTTTCTGATCCTTTAATTGTAATTGACTTCATTGTATATATTAAAAATTAATAATTCTGAATTTAATCTCCTTGGTTACATAAGAAACTTTGAGGAGATGGAATTGTTGTTGTGGACCTTATCCATTACATCTGCAAAAAGATTGGCACAGCTTAATACACGAACTTTGTCGCTTTTTATTTCAATAGGAATAGAATCTGTTATAATTAATTCCGTTAGTTGCGATTTTTCTATTTTTTCGTATGCATCACCAGATAGAAGTCCGTGCGTTGTAATAGCTCGTACACTTATCGCTCCGCGCTCCATCATTAAATCGGCTGCTTTTGTAAGAGTTCCTGCGGTATCTACCATATCATCAACCAAGACCACGTTCTTTCCTTGCACGTCACCAATAAGCTCCATGTGGCTGATTACGTTGGCTTTTGCTCTTTGCTTATAACAAACCACAACATCACTTTCCAATGCTTTGGAGTAAGCATAAGCTCTTTTGGAGCCTCCCATATCTGGAGAAGCTATTGTAAGGTTATCCAAACTTAGGTTTTTTAGGTACGGAAGGAAGAGCGTAGATGCAAAAAGATGATCTACAGGTTTTTCAAAAAATCCTTGAATCTGGTCTGCATGCAAGTCCATCGTAATGATTCTTGTTGCACCAGCTGTTTCTAGCATTTTGGCAACCAATTTTGCAGCAATGGGTACTCTAGGTTTATCTTTTCTGTCCTGTCTTGCCCAACCAAAATAAGGCATAACAGCTGTAATGTGCCGTGCGGATGCCCTTTTTGCAGCATCTATCATCAACAACATTTCCATAAGGTTTTCAGGTCCTGGATGTGTGGAGCCTATAATAAAGATGCGTGTGCCTCTAATGGATTCCTCAAATGAAGGCTGAAATTCACCATCGCTATAGCGCGAGAAAAGAACTTTTCCAAGTTCAGCTCCGTATGCTTTGGCAATTTTTTTGCCCAACTCCATACTTTGTGTACATGCAAAAATCTTCGGTTCTGGAACTTGGTATGGCATAGCTTCGAATGTTGTGACGTTAGAATGTAAGAAAGTAGTCTTAATACCCCTGATTTCTAAGGAGGTGCAAATTTAAAAATTAAATTGGGTTGCTAACCTATAAATGTCAATAATTTTGTAGCTGTAACGAAATATTTTTTTAATTTTGCAGTCCTACTTTTAAAAGCTCGAGTGGCGGAACTGGTAGACGCGCTGGATTCAAAATCCAGTTCTTCGGAGTGCGGGTTCGATTCCCGCCTCGAGTACTAGCAAGGGAAAGCCGAGATTTGTGTCTCGGCTTTTTTATTTTAGGTACAACATAGGTACAACAATTGAATGTTTATAGGATAAACTGCGGAGATACAATAGTAAATTCAAATTATTAACTGTGCTACTAGTATATATTATTCCTCATTAAAAACTTTCCTTTATAATCTGGGTTCCAAACTTCATTATATTTCTTAGGGTAACAACGCGAAATACCGACTTGAGCCTTCTGCCATACTTTTGAGGTTTAACTAAGCCATTTTTAGAAAAGATGTTATGAAACGTAACCATCCTTTGGATAAATTCTTTAGGATACCGCTTAAACAACAAGCTGCAGATTTTCTTCGCACCCCCAGAGCATGTGTTTGTTTTTTAATTTTAAGATTGATTCTTCAACTTTATGATTGGTTCTGTTGTAGTGGTTGATTGGAGCTATTTCTTATTCGATTAAACCCGATAAACCAATTTTTTCATACCGCGAAATCAACTTGTAAGCGTTAGGATGCGAGATATTAAATGACCTACAAAGTTCGGTGATGGTGTACTTTTGGATTAACCATTCATGAATAAATTCTACTTTTTGTTCCATAGTTGTTGTTACTTTCCAAGGCATGATAAATT
>CAZMUV010000066.1:0-19727 GCA_964569345.1 uncultured Maribacter sp.
CAATTTCGGAATACACGGTAAGATTTATTTTCTTGGCTTCGGCCAAGGAATGAAAGCTTTCACTTAGGTATTTCACAAACGGAACAACATCGGTCTGCACCAAAGTTAATTCCATGGCGCCACTCTCTACCTTTGCAAGATCAAGCATTTCATTAACCAATTGTAATAGTTTCTTGCCGTTGCGTCGTATCATTTCCAAAGATTTTTCGGCACCTTCAAAGTGCTTTACCAAGACATTGGTCTTCAGGGTTTCAGTCATCCCCAAAATAACCGTCAAAGGGGTTCGGAACTCATGGGTAATATTAGAATACAAGCGCGTTTTTGAAGCATTCAACTGCTCCAATTGCTCTGTTTGATGGTTTAGAAGTTGATTTTTATGGCGTATCTCGGTGGTACGCTCAGCAATCAAATTTTCTAGATTTTCATTTTTTATTTTTAATTCATTTGAGCGCCATTTTATAATTAGAGATACCAAAGCAATTACTCCAATACCATAAAATAGGTAGGCCCACCAGGTTCTGTACCAAGGGGGTACAATAGTAAAAGAATATCCATCTTCTTGACCTATTTGATTGAAAATATTTTTTGAACGGACTTTAAAGTTATAATCACCTTCTGGTATGTTGGTGTAATCTTTTTTGGTTTCCAAAGACCACATGGACCAATCTTCATCAAAACCTTCTAATTTATACTGGAATTGGTTTTTTTCTTCCTCATAGAAACTAGCACATGCAAATTCAAAGCGAAATTGATTATTTTTAAATGGAACATATCCTATATTTTTATTATGAATTCCGGCAACAAGTAAAGAATCATTTTGGTACGATATTTTATTAATTACGGTATAAAACGATTCTTCCCTATTTTTATGTTTTTGATGATCTAATGACTGCTTAATTATATTATTTTTCCCTGTTATCCATAGAAAGTTCTTCTCCTTTTCATAAAATACAGTTTGACTACCACCATACATATCAAAAATTCGTTCCTGATTTAAACCCTCAATTTTATATTTTCCCTCTTCATTCCAAGCAACAAAAGCTTTGGTATTATTTTTTTTATCAATTGACTTAAACCAAACATTCTCATATTGGTCTATTTCAATTATATCTATGTCATAGTTGCTCTCTTGATTTAGGAAAAGTTTTATTCCTTTTGACGCTATAAATTTAGAATTGACACTATCAAATTCTAGCGTTTTTAATTTTATTTTAGAAAGCTTGTTTTCATATTCCGCAGTCAAGTATAATTTTTCCTTGATTTTGAAAATATTTCCATAACCAACTGGCAAACCATTCTCAGGACCATATTTAGTACAAGTAGGTTTCCTTAGTTTTTTTGCATCTTCTTTATTTTTAAATTTTATGTTCCAAACATTACTTTGAGATGTTTCTAGCCATAAATTACCAGTAGCCATTTCTACAATCGTATAAGTTGCTCCTATTACGCAAGCAATTTCTCCTTCATGTATCCAGCTATTATCTTTATAATACAAAGAAATTAACCCTTTAGAAGTTGTAATGAATACTCGATTGGGGTCTAATCTTGAAACTAACATTGCTGAAGGTTCCTCTTTAATGATTTGTTCTAGAGCATTATTTTTAAGCTGTATAATCCCATGGTTAGTGGCAATTAATAGGGTGTTCTTAAAGTGAACCATATCCCAAATTTTTTTGTCTAATTTTTTATATAGGGAGAAATTCTTTGAAATAGCATTTATTTTTTTTGCATACAACCCATTAGATGTTGCTACAAACGTTTTGTTTTGAAACTTTATGATTTTTTGAATTCTACTATTTATGCCTTCAAATTTTCCATAATATGTAAAGGAAGATGGATACTCTACTTTAGCAATACCATCATTGAGCATAATCCAGAGAAAACCATTATCATCAAAAAAAGCATTGTGTGGATTTGAGTTTAATAGCTGTTCCTTTTTAATTTGGAATATAAGTTTGCCTTGAGTATCCATTACAACAATGCCATTTTTAAAAGTTAAAAATGCATGGCTTTTATCTGGTAAAATAATTGAAGTATAATTGGTGCTTTTTATTAACAATGAATCTACTTCTGTTTCAAATACTTTTCGACCTCCATTTTTATATAGTAATAAACCATCATTATAGGTGCCAATAAGCAATTCATTCCCTCTAAAAGGGCTAATAGAAGTTATTGGGTCATTAATAAATGCTTCGCCACCAGGGACAAGTTTAAGACTACCATTAATAATTCGGGAAAGACCTTTTTTAGGTACTTTTAGGTAAATAGTATCACGTACTAGATATACCTTATATAAATTTTTTGATTCAAAATGCCATGTTTTAAACTCTTGTCCAGTCCATAAAAACAACGTTTCAGCAGTTCTAAAATATATACCATCATTTGTCGCTATACTTTCCCAAACTGTAGTAAAGTTTTTCTCTTCACTCTTTATTTTAGGAACTAATGAAATATATTCTAATTTACCTAAAGGGTTTGATTTTAAATATCCAATCTCCCCTAAAGCTCCCACATACACTCGATTATTATTATCAATTGTGATTGATTTTACATGCTCCCTATTTGGAAGAGTTATTAAATCCCAATTTACTCCGTCATAAGTCAATACGCCGCTTCCATTAGCAAAATACAGCACCCCTAAACTATCTTTAACCGCTCCCCAATTTTGGTTAAACCCCTTATACATTTCCGGGGTATAATTCTTTATATAGGGTAGACCGATTTCTGAAGCCTGCTGGGCCTGTGCGCTGTAAAAAAATGGGCATAGTAAAAATCCTAGAAGTAAAAAGAATAGCTGTTGCATCTTAGCCCAATGAATGTGCAGACAGATTGTATTTCCCATGACTCACTCGTGATTAAAATCGATTAATAAACGTTATTGACAACAGCTCTGGCTAGAGCATATTATCAACTATTCGTTATTTCACTAGGAATGCCGGGGTCATTCTGAGGAAACGGTATTTAAATGATGTGAGAGAACTATGGTTAAATGTACGTAATTACTTCTTATCAAAATCTACCATCGATTTTGATTTAAAACGTGTTAGAAATACTACTTACAAACCCTAGTACCACTTAAGATAGAGATTATATTTTGGGTTATACCTATATGACATTAGGTACTAAAATTGAAAAATAAAAGTGAAGTCAGCATACGAGAAGTGGAAATCCAAAAACCTATTGCTCTATATCAATAGCATCAAAAGCCACAAGTTCGTCTCCACTGAAACGGCTTGTAACTTCAATAGGCCTGCAACAGACCTCACAATCCTCTATGTAGGTTTGTTGGGTAACCGACGTATCCAATAACATGGATATTTCTTCCCAACAATATGGGCATTGAAAAAAGTGTTCGTACATAAGAGGCCTATTATTTCAACATTTTATATGCATCAACCCTTCTTAAGAAGATTTGCAAGTTGTTCAAGGGTAAGCCGCTGTACAATATTCTCTATATTAGAGTTGAACACAGTATGGTCTCCAAGCTTTAAAATAAGCTCTTTATCGTCTGACTCCAAAAACAGTTCGGAAGCCTGTTCTTTAATCTCTTCCAACTTCAAATCAAAACGCTTTTTCATGGTAATGATACCCGCTTGATTGGATAATCGAAAGCCCGAATAATCCACCAGCCGTTTAATTCCATTAAAAAAGCTAAAGCCTATCATCACCAAACTTGCCATAGCAGCGTTTACCGCCAAGGAAAAAACATTTATTTCTTCTCCGTTTACGAACATAGATACCAAAGAACCAACACCATAAACGCCAACCAAAAAGACCAGCCCACCAAAAACAACGGCAGCTAAATCTGTAAATACCGCTCCAGCTGTTCTTGTTACGGTAATCTCTCCATTATTCATAGAAGCTTTAAATCCAATATCCTTTAAATATTCTAGGTTCTCTATTTGTGATATCTTTACTTCAATGGCTAATTCCAATTCGCTCTTATCCACAACCAGACTCCTAGATTCTAGCTCCTCGTTTAAACCTAACTGAGATTCAAACGTAAGCATAGCATACTGTTCCAATAGCTCCAATAACTCCTTTGTTGATCTATCGTTATACATTACTTTTATTTTTAGTGTGTATTCTGGCCGCCATATTAAAACTACAATTCAATATTTAATAATTGTCCCGTTAACTGCAACAGTTGCAGCTCTGCCAATTTAGCATCGTACTTTGCTAAATTTTTATTGGTCTGGGCATTAAGCAGATTAATCTGTGCCAGCCTAAATTCTATAGAAGTAATCCTACCCAATTGAAACTGTTCCTTGGACCTATCAAAATTGTTTTGATTGGTGACCACGTTTTGTTCCTGTATCTTAAAAATATTCAATCGGTTTTCATAAATAGCCATGGCGTTCTGGATGTCCCTATTCACTTCCATTGCTACTTGTTTCTTTAGCAATTCTTGATTTTTATAGGCTATTTTGGCATTCTTTACCCTTACCGTAGTTCCGCCACCATCAAAGAGATTCCAAGTCAGGCGCGCTCCTAGACCAAAGCTTCTATTATTATTTACGTTTACTCCGGGAAAGAAAGCGGATGCCGCATTTTGATTTAAATTCCAACCATAGGAACCGTTCAAATCTACAATGGGAAGGTAACCCGATGCGTTTACCTTAATGTCATAAGCATTAATGGCCAAATTACGTTCTGTTTGTAAAATAGCGACATTGTTTAAGTTGGACTCTGCCATAAATTCGTCCAGTTTTAACTTAGGAATAAAGGTAATCACGGTATCCACTTTGTATACTTCGTTTAAATCTTGATTTAAGACTACGTTAAGATCTCGCTTGGCATTAGCCAATTGCTGATTTGTAATTAGGAGGGTGATGCTATCGTTAGTTACATCTACCTCAGCGTTCAAAATATCCAATTTGGTACTTTGTCCGTACTCAAAGGCATACTCTGACCTTGTGATACGTTGATTTGATATTTCCAAGGCTTGTTGCTGTACATTTTTATTCTCAGTCAAGCGTGCAATCTCAAAATACACACTAAACATTTGTATTATGGTATTTTCTATGGTTTCCCGAGCTTGTAGGCTACTTAACTGATACTGCTCTTTTAGGCTTTTAAAGTTATAAAACCTACCTAGACCATCAAATAAGGTGTAGTTGGCCGTTAAACCTGCGTTATAACGTTGCGCTTCAGCCTTATATAAACTTACATCGGGCCTTGGAACAGGATTTCCGGCATCATCCAATAATGGCCCCCCTGTACTAGGATCTCTAAGAAACTGACTCGGAAATTCGAAAGTAGAATCATCCCTTTGGTAGTTAGCTCCAGCGTTCCCAGTTAGTGTTGGTAAAAATCCGGAGTTGAGCAAGCCACTATTGTTTTCTGCAATTTCTAATTGATTCTTGGCGACTTGTATCCCAAAATTATTTTCCAATGCTTTGATAACCGCCTCTTCCTTTGAAAGTAGCTTGTCTTGTGCCATAAGCACCGTAAACGGCATCAAAAAAATTATGGCTAATAGTTTTAATTTCATCATTCTACTGTAGTTCCTTCTAATTTCTTTATAGTTTCATTCCCATTTTCTGTATGTAAGGATAATTTTTTATCATTACTAAGTGATGCATGGGATTTAGTACCTTCCAAATGAAGACCTTCGTTTTTTTCCTTAATCGCCCTTTCTACTTCTTCTTTGGTAATTTTAACTCCGGAGCTAAATAGACCTACCTTCGCTTTTAAATTATTACTGAACGACAAAAACAAGGGAAGTAGTAATAGTGTTAATACTGTAGCGATACCAATACCATAAGCAATAGAAATAGCCATCGGTTTTAGGAAC
The DNA here is from genome assembly GCA_964569345.1 of uncultured Maribacter sp. Lineage (GTDB taxonomy): Bacteria > Bacteroidota > Bacteroidia > Flavobacteriales > Flavobacteriaceae > Maribacter. The sequence continues at coordinate 5,798 of CAZMUV010000066.1, forward strand.
TGTGCTTGCCTACTTGTCTCCAATAGCAAGGGTGCCAAACCTGCAATAGTCGTAATAGAAGTAAGGAATATGGCCCTGAATCTTGATTTTCCCGCCTCAAAAATGGCATTATCAAAGGTCATACCTTCCCTTAGGTTGGTATTGAATCTTCCTATAAGTACCAAGCCATCATTTACCATGATTCCTATTAGTGCAATGATTCCTAAAAGAGAAAGTACGTTAATTGGGAAATCGTGAATCCAATGCCCCCATGCTACAGCGGTTAAACTGAAAGGCACGAGCAATAACAATAGTAAAGGCTGGCTGAAACTTCTAAACGTAAACGCTATAGTTATATAAATCAGGAGCAAAATCGATAGCCCCACTACCTTTAAGGAACCCGTTAACTTACCTAGTTCTCTGTTCTGACCTTCATAGGAAGTATTAACCGTAGGGTATTTAGATAATATTTCGGGCATAATCACATTTTGCACCTCGGCCATAATGTCCGTAGGACTGTCCTTTGGGTTCTTTAAATCTGCAGACACCTGTATTTCTCTCCTACCTTCTAATCTATTGATAGCTACATCACCTCTCTCAATCGTATATTCTGCAATTTCCTTTAGCGGTACCCTATCGCCAGTTGGGGTAACAATGCGCATCTCGTCTAAATCGGAAATAGAAGACCGATTTTCCTTATCATATCTTACCCAAACCCTAATTTCGTCTTGTGATCGCTGAAAACGTTGTGCCTGCGTTCCAAAAAAACCAGCCCGCACTTGATTCATCACATTTCTTAAATCCAACCCTAGCAGATAGGCATTTTCCCTTAGCTCTAGTCGTATCTCCTTAATACCTGCAGGATCGTTATCCGCAATATCCTTTAAAGAAGCATTGTTCTGTAAGGCTTCCTTTAGTTCTTTTTTGGCGGCTTTTAATTCTGTTATGTTGTTCCCTAGTAAGGAGACGGCAACAGGAGAACCACCAAAGTTTCCGCCAGAACCATAAATAAGGCTCTCTGCACCTACCACCGGCCCCACAAGCTCTTCTAGCCGACTGGTAACCATATCTGATGATATCTGATCTGGTCTTTCCTCTCCTGGTAATAAATTAATAGTCAAGGTTGCCGTAGCAGAACCTGGACCCGCCCTCCGTATCATGTTTTCAAAAAGTACTTTATCTGTTCCTTTGAAATATTTCTCGGTAAGCTCTTTGTTTACAATGTCTGCATTAGCCTCGATTAGACTAATGATAGAATCCGTTATTTTCTCGTTGGTACCGTTAGGCATCTGCAATTCTACTTGGACACGATCACTGGCTATTCTTGGAAAGAAGGCAGTTCTAATAATTCCTCCACCTACAGAGCCAAACGTAAGAATCAAGGCTCCAGCAAAAAAACTGAAGGTCAATATCTTATAATTCATGGCGAAGCGTAATGCAGGACCGTAAAGTTTGTCGCGCATCCAAGACATAAAACGATCCCCAGACTCGTTGATGATTCTTAACTTGGCAAATGCACCAGATATTCCTTTTTTAGGTTTATTGTTTGCGGGCTGCAGTGCTTTTGAGTGGGCTAAGTGTGCAGGTAAGATAATCAAGGCCTCTATCAAAGACACGGCAAGCGTAAGAATAACGATTACGGAAACCTCACCAAAGAACTCACCTATCCTACTATCTAAGAAAAGAAAAATAGAAAACGCCAAAATAGTCGTGATTATAGCGGATATAATAGGAGGCAATACTTCCATTGTTCCGTCTACAGCAGCCTGTACCGGGCTCTTGCCTTTTTCGTAGTGTTGGTAAATATTCTCCGCGATAACAATCCCATCATCTACCAAAATTCCGATAACGATGATCATTCCAAAAAGGGATAAGACATTAATGGTTACATCAAAAAATCCTGCAAAAACAAACATTCCTAAAAATGCTACCGGCAATCCAAACGCTACCCAAAAAGCAAGTCTCGTATTCAAGAAAAGTGATAAGAAAATCAATACCAGAATCATACCCATAATGGCATTCTCCGTGAGCAATTGCGTACGCTGGACCAAGGTGGTAGAAAGATCAGACACTACATCCAATTTTACATTATTGTACTTCTGGTTAAACTCTTCTACGTATTCCTTCACCTTCTCAGCAGAGCTTACCAAATCTTCGGTATTAGTGCTGGTGATCGTCGTATTTACAGATAAGTTGCCATTAAAATAGGAAGCATCGGGTGTTTCGGCGAAACGATCTCTAATGTTAGCTATATCCTTTAAACGTATTGCATTACCCGAAACATCTGCCCTAACAATCAAATTAGAGAGCTCATCTCCGTAATAGGACCTATTATTGGCACGGATTAAATACTCTTCTGCATCGGTCTTAATATTACCCCCTGTAACCAGAATATTGGCATTTGCAACTGCTTGTGCAACCTCGGCAAAAGAAATACCATAAGCCAAAAGGTCGTTCTCATTGACCGCTATTTCTATCTCCTCTTGTGGATACCCTGATATCGCTATTTGTGAGATACCATCTATGGCTCTTAGGTCATTTTCTATCTGTCGTCCCACGCTTTTTAGCGTAGCCAATGGAATATCCTCACCACTGATAGCAAAGCTAATGGTTTGTCTTACAGACTCGAGCTTAGAAACAATCAAAGGCTCCATTCCCGTAGGAAAGGTTGGAACGCGATCTACGGCATTCTTAACCTCTAAGAGCATAAAGTCAATATCCCTTCCCTTCTCTATTTCTACATTAATGCTACCACTATTTTCACGAGATGTAGAGGTAACTCTATCTACACCTTCCAGACCCTTTAGGTTATCTTCTATCTTTAACACAATACCTTCCTCTACCTCTTGCGGAGAAGCGCCAGGATAGGCTATACTTACAGATATATTTTTGGAATCCGTAAGCGGGAAAAACGATGATTTTAAAGACTTGGCACCAACAATACCAAAGATGGCAAACGCAATAATAATTACGTTAACAGCAACATGGTAGCGTATAAAGTATTCTATTAACTTTCGCATTACCCTTTTGTATTTTCCTGTTGATTTTTATATATTTTAACGGCCATTCCTGTATATGCACCAATAAGTGGCTTGGACATAATCGTAGTACCATTTGGAACGTCTTTCAAAACAACCTGTTTATCGGAAAAATAGACTGGGTTTACATCGATAACCTCCAGAACGGAATCACGAACTACAAATATCTTGTTGCCTTCCAGTAACAAGTTACGATCAACCTCAATAGCATTCTCCTCATTCTTTGCATCTAGTCTCGCCTCTAAATACATACCTTCCTTTAAGTTATTGTCACTAACTTCGATAAAAGCCTTAATTGTTTGTGTAGCTTGATCCACCCTACCGTTTATTCTGGACACTGTACCTTTATAAATCTTAGTATCATCTAAGGTAGTAAGCTCGACGGACTCACCAACTTTTAACAAATCCGAGTAGGTTTTGCTCACCGCCACCTCTAGCTCATAAATACCTGGATTTATAAATTCACCCAATTTTTGACCTGATCTAACCAATGTCCCCTCTGTAACAGAAGCTTCTGTCAAGATACCAGAAAAGGGTGCTGAGATTCTATATTTAGTGAGTCGTTGTTCCAAATTTTTAACCGTGTAATAGCTCGTAAGAATCCCTCGACCGGAAATAAAGAAACGTTCGTTTTCCAAAGTCATCTCAGGTAAAGGAGGTGTGCTTTTAGACATATCGAACGCGTTAAGGTACGTTTGCCATTTCGGAAAATCATCAGGGTAATCAAGTCGCAAATCAGGCATTACTGACGTTAATAGATTAAAGAGGTTACTTTTAGCGGAACGCACAGTTGCAGTATATTCAGAGGCATCTATGCTTATGACGGTTTCACCTGCCTTATATGCCTGACCTTCCTTAAAAAGCTTACTACCCCTTTTAAAAACCCCCTGTACCTCTGCAAAGAGTTCTACCTTTTGCTTGGCATTTAAATTACCGTTAGCAGCAACAATTATGGGTACGGTACCGTTCTGTACTACCTCTGTAAAAACGGTCTTGACTACTTTTCCTGCCTTGGGCCTAAAGCTCTTTTTACTATCTACAATCCCTTTTGCCATAAAAAATGACCCTATAATCAACAGGATACCTAGGATTGATAAAATGATCTTTCTCATACTTGGATGCTTATTTTAATTCTAATTTTGTTTTGAAATTATTTTGGATTTTTTTTAGGTTCTCTATCATCATGGTTTTATGTTCCACATTTATTCCATATTCCATAATATCTATTATTTCTTGAATAACCGGCCTTGTCCTATCAAATACCTTTGCTCCTTCTGAAGTAATAAAAACAGCATTGTGACGCTTATCTTCTTCGCTCTGCACTCGCATGATATAATTTTTACTTTCCATTTTGGAAAGCAAACGTGCTAAGGAAGATTTATCCCTAAACGTTAAGCAAGCAAGTTCATTTTGATTGATACCGTCCTGTTCATTCAACGTTTTAAGCACTATCATCTGCTCTTTGGTAAGATCTATGAGGTGCGTATCAAAGGCCTCTTGCAAATGATAATCAACAATTTTTACAGTCCTACCCAACCAAGGGCCTATGGACGTTTCAAAATCAATTTCAACAGTTGTTTTTTGCACGCGGCGAAACTACAAAAAAAGGTATTGGTTGCATATGCAACTAATGTTAAAATAATCATAAAAAGGGTTCTGGTTTTTTTCTTTGCCTTAAACAATAAAGAGCCCCTAACGGAGCTCTTTATTTATATCAAAATTACCTTTTACAAAGATTAGTCCTCTACATCCTCAAACTTGGTGTTGGCGATTGGTGTTCGTAATACAGTGTTAGCACCAAACTTTATGTTTAAAAACTCATCATCACTATCAAATGTTGCCAAGCCCTTCGAGCTTAGGTTAAGCAATGCTCTTATAGAACCGAAATTGTTCCCCTGTAACTGAACCAGTTTTAATTGGGATAAACTGGCAGTACTTTCCGGGAGATTCCCTTCAAACCTATTATAAGACAGAACTAATTCCTTTAAATTTTTCAAATTACCTATATCAGCGGTAATAGTTCCACTTAATTTATTTCCAAACAGCTCTAAGCTTTCTAGCTCAGTTAGTTTAGCAATACCCTTTGGCAATTCACCATCAAAATAATTGCTTGATAAATTCAATATCTTTAATTGGCCTGCCTCTCCTATTCCTTCTGGAATAGTGCCTTCAAGTAAATTATTAAAAAGAGTTAACTCTCTTAGATTTTTTGCCTTTCTAAAACTGCTTGGTAGAATTCCTGACAAGCTATTCATTTCTAGTTTCAACTTCTCCAAATAATGCAACTGTACCAACGAAATTGGAATTGGACCGGTTAACTTATTAAAAGCTAAATTCAAAACCCTTAAGTGACTAAGATTTCCCATTGAACTTGGAATAGTTCCTTCAAGTCCATTGTGATGAAGATTAATCTCAACAACATGGTTGTTCTCAACAATGACCCCGTGCCAAGTCCTTACTTTTTTGTTAAAATCCCATGTGTGAGTCCATTCATCCCCATTAGTGGCTTCGTAGAACTCCTTAAGTATCTGCTTTTCCTCCTTTGTTATTTTAGCATTAAGCACAACTGAAGCAAAAAGGACCAAGATGATTGTCGCAATCTTTAGAATTTTATTCATAGTCAATACTTTTTAATATAGAATTAGATTTCTACTGCCCCATTTGTAAATCGATTTGTTAACTTCATAAAGGAGACAAGGATTTACCAAACCATAACGTATAAATACACTGTTTATGATATTTTACTACTCTTTTAAGCGCAAAAAAAGGAGATGTTATCACATCTCCTTTTTAACCAAACTAACTAAAAATGTAAACTAAACTTAGTCATCAACATCTTCAAACTTAGTGTCTGCCATTCTAGACTTACTTAAGTTGATATCCTTAAACTGTATATTTCTATCTTCTCGATCATAATCGAATACTAAAAACTGTTTTTCATCCAACATTTCCAAATTCTTAAAAGAAGAGAATTTATTATTTTGAATTTGAAATACTTCCAAACTAGCCAATTGACCAAATTCCGCAGGTATTTCCCCATCCAAATTATTATTAGCTAACACCAACTCTTTAAGGTTTTTGAGCTTACCCATAGCTACCGGAATAGCTCCTTGTAAGGTATTTTCAAAAAGTCCCAAAGTTTCCAATTTATCTAAGGATCCAAGCGAACTTGGTATAGCTCCCTTTAAGCTGTTACTGGATAGATTTAGTACTTTTAAATTTTTAATAGCCCCGATACTCTCAGGAATACTTCCAGTTAAAAAATTATTGAAGGCAGAAATCTCTACTAGACTTACCATTGCTCCAATATTCGAAGGTATTTCTCCTTTAATCCTATTCATTTCCAATTTCAGCACCCGCAACTTGGTAAGTTTTACTAAGCTTTTAGGCAACTCGCCCGTTATAGCATTAAATGCAAGGTTTAAGCTTGTTAAGTGCTCTAAATCCCCTATTTCTTCCGGAATCAAGCCCATTAAATTATTATGGAACAATTGTATTCCAACCACTTTGTTATCTACTATTTGTACCCCGTACCAGTTGCTAACAGGGGTTTTTAAATTCCATTTTTTAACCCAATGATTACCGTTAGTACTATCGTAGAATTCCAGTAAAGCTTTTTTCTCCTTTTTGGAGACCTCCGCGCTAGCCACATGGACTATGAATACTGTTAGAAGTAAAAAAGAGTATAGTTTTTTCATACGTTATCAGATTGTTAATATCAATCCTACCCTTGATAAAAGTTAGGAATTATCCTACAAATTAATACATATAACGGCTAAATGTCAAACTTTATCGTTCAAAGGGTTCACTTTGTTGTGAAACGCCATTTTTACGTTGTGAACGTGTTCTAAACTGTGGTAAGAAAAATTAAGCTATGGTATCTATCTCCGTAGAAAGCCGTTCCCAATTCTCCATGAGTTGTTCGAGGGTGTCTTTTTTAGATTGATAAGCATCAAAGAAATTAGGCTTTGCAATAGTCCCATCATAGTCCATTAACAAGTCATGATCTATTGTTTTTATTTCCTTTTCTAAGCTAGAAATTTTACTTTCAACTGTACTTAATTGGTTTTTTAGGCTTTTTACTTTCTTTTGATCTTGAAAGGATGTGTTTTTCTTTTCTACTTTTTTTTCCTCGCGTTTCTCTTGCTTTTTTTCTATAGCCCTAAAATCTTCTGCTTTTCGTTGCTTCAAATAAAAATCTACATCACCAAGATATTCCTTTATGACCTGATTCTTAAATTCATAAACCTTATTCGTTAAACCCTGTAAAAAATCCCTATCATGGGAAACAAGAATTAGGGTCCCTTCAAAATTCTCACAAGCCTGTTTTAATACATTTTTAGACTTAATATCCAAGTGGTTGGTAGGTTCATCCATAACCAATACATTAAAAGGCTGCAATAACATCTTGGCCAGTGCTAATCGGTTACGCTCCCCTCCTGAAAGGACTTTTACGTACTTCTCTACCTCTTCTCCACGAAACAAAAAGGATCCCAAAATATCTCGTACCTTACTCCTGTTGGATTCATTTGCAGAATCTATCATGGTATCTAAAACGGTTTTACTACCGTCTAGGTATTCCGCTTGGTTTTGTGCAAAATATCCTATTTGAACATTATGTCCCAATTTCAAATGACCTTCATGCTCCAATTCTCCCACAATAATCTTAGCCAAGGTAGATTTTCCTTGTCCGTTCTGACCCACAAACGCTGTTTTGCTGTCCCGTTCTATCAGCAGGTTTATATTGTTCAAGACTTCCTTTGTACCGTAGTGCTTGGAAAGCTCCTCTATCTCAACAACCACTTTCCCTGGTATAACGGAAATAGGAAACCTAAGGTTCATGACGCTATTATCGTCCTCGTCAACTTCTATGCGCTCTATCTTATCTAATTTCTTGATAAGGGATTGAGCCATGGAGGCTTTCGTAGATTTAGCCCTAAATTTTTCGATTAAGCGCTCTGCCTGTTGAATTTCCTTTTCCTGATTTTTTTGGGCGCTTAGCTGCTGCTGCTTTATTTCATTACGCAATACTAGGTATTGTGTGTAGGGTTTATTGTAATCATAAATACGCCCTAGCGAAATCTCAATAGTCCTGTTGGTAACATTATCCAAGAACATTTTATCGTGCGACACAATAACTACCGCTCCCGTATAATTGTTCAAGAATTGCTCAAACCAGATAATAGACTCAATATCTAAGTGATTGGTAGGCTCATCGAGCAACAATACATCATTACTTTGTAATAGCAATTTGGCCAGCTCTATTCGCATACGCCAGCCACCGGAAAAAGTTTCGGTCTTTTTATCAAAATCTTCTCGATTGAACCCTAATCCTTGTAAAATCTTCTCGGTCTCACCTTGGTAATTATAACCCCCTAGTATTTCGTAATGGTGGCTTATATCGCTCAAATCAATAATCAACTGATTATACCCTTCACTTTCGTAATCTGTTCGTTCTGCAAGTTGATGGTTAATCTCATCTATCTTCCCTTCCAATTTCTTGATTTCCTCAAAGGCCTGATAGGCCTCGTCCAAGACGCTTCTTCCTTGTACAAAATCTATATCCTGTCGCAAAAAGCCAATTTTTATATCCTTTTCAACAGCTATGGTACCCTTGTCCAAAGGCATATCTTTGGAAAGTAGTTTCAACAAGGTAGATTTACCTGCACCGTTCTTTCCTACAAGTCCTACCCTATTTCCAGAATTTAGACGAAATGATATTTCTTCAAACAAAAATTCCCCACCAAACGAAACGGAGAGGTTGTGTATGTTAAGCATTTAGTTTTTTCTTTTACGCGTTTTATTTGGGCATAAACCCTAATAGCACAGTTATATTTAAAAGCAATTCTTTACTACTAATCAATTCAAATTAACAATTCACCAATCGATTTTTACAATTGCTCTAATTATAAATTGAGGTGTAAATCTGTACCTTTGTATAAAGTTTTGCAAATGTTAAAAAAAGGAAACAAACTCTACAGTATTTTAACAGGAACTTGTCCCAGATGTCATGAAGAAGGTATGTATTTGGATAAAAATCCATATCATTTGGGGAAAATCTACAAAATGCAAGAGCGTTGCAGCACCTGCGACCTTAAATATAAAATAGAGCCTTCCTTCTTTTATGGAGCCATGTACGTGAGTTACGGATTAGGAATCGCATTTGCAGTAGCAGCCTTTGTAATAGCAAAATTAATCATTGGCACTTCGTTAATAAATACCTTTATAGCTATCATAGGAACATTAATTCTCTTTATGCCTATCATTATGAGGATATCTAGAAATATTTGGATCAATCTATTTATTAAGTATAATCCTAATTTCACTAAGCCGCATACCTAGGCCTTCCTATAATCCGAAATATATCTTTTAATATCTATCTCTGGGTTTAAATCGTTTCCTTTTTCTATAAATGAAAACAACTGATCCGCAGCCCAAGGCCCTATCATGATGCCGTGGGAACCAAAACCGTTAAGCACAAACAGTTTGTCATATTCCGGATGCTGGCCTACCAAAGGTTTTCTGTCTTTTACCGTTGGTCGTATACCCGCCTGATGACCCACTACTTCATATGGGCAATCCAACAAAGCATTTAGCTTTTTAATCAACTCTATTTTCCTCTCCACTGTTGGAAGACTATTAGAGGTATCGCGATCATAATTTGCACCTATCTTGTACAAGTCATTTCCTAAGGGGATAACAAAGATCGAAGATTTTATGGCATTATTTTCCTTGAGTGTTGGGCATTTAATAATCAGATATTCCCCTTTGGAACCCTGCAGAGGCAAATAGTTAAAAAACGGATTCTGCCGTAATCCAAAACCCTCTGTAAAAACAATTTGTTTTGCGGTCATTGAGCCGTATGTTACGCAAGAGTCATTCTGTTCTAGTTGAGCATGGTTAAAAGAATTTGAAACCAATAGTCCTTCCCGTTCCAAAAAAGCAATATAGCTTTTCAGCGTAAGTGCAGTATCTAATCTACGCGCGCGCAGAACATTACCAAAATCGTAGGGAGCAATCAAACCCTTGTTGTCATTACGCACTAGTGTGGGAGACAAGTAGTTCTTTAATTCTTGCTTATCGGCAGCCTCGAACCACAGGTTCTGTTCGGCTACGGAAGCGAATCTTCTGTAAACGGGTAAATCAGAAATCAGCTTTTTCTCTAAGGTATGCTCCAATTCGTGATAAAAAGAGTTAGCTATTGGAATTAGAGTACTAGCCTTCCAAGCCATTGTGAATCGTTTTAGGATAACGGGATTGGAGAGTCCACCTGCCACCATAGAGGCTCTTTGTGAACTATCGTTGAATACTACAAAACGTTTATTATGCTTTCTAAGCGTTTCGCAAAAAGCAGTTCCGGCAAGGCCTAAGCCTACCACAATATAATCTAACATGTTGCAAAGGTAGCAAATTGATAAACCTATGTTTTAAAATTTTACTTACAGCTGTTAAGCAAAATAACCTAAGAACCCTCCTTAATAAAATATAGAACAAAGGACTTTTGAACTGATTGTATTTGAGTCTTTTTTTAAGCCTCATAAAACAAATCAAATACCTAAGAACTTCTCGTTACTTAAAATTTTCGATTGAAGTCGAAACGACATCAGGGTACTCAAAACATATGCATTATACACACCTAACTTAATTACGCATATTATAAATAGAATATGACTACAAGATATAAATAAAGCGCTCCGACAAATGTCGGAGCGCTTTATACTATTGAATTGGAATATAAATTTGGCTTAATAAGACCACATATCTTGTTCTCTATCGCGAATAACCTCTTTGATACGTTTGGCTTCCAGTAACTGGAAGAGTGCGTTATCTGCTATGTAATCACTAACCTTCCGGTCGCCATGCACGTTATCTTCTTTGTAGATTACAGCATTGAACCTTCTTGCATTCAACAACATATCAAAAGAAATGGGTTGTGCAGAATTACGTTGGTTAAAGACCTTGGCTTCGTGCAATACATCACGAGCATCCGGATACCATATCCAGAACAATTCTACCTTATCAGGGTTGTCATCGTCCATGAAATTAACATCTGGTGCAACGGGAGCAATACCTAAAAGACGGTATTTTAACTCTCCTTGTCGTTTATCAAAATACCACATTCCTTTAATACGGTATTCTTCAATCTCCGCAGCGGTTATTTCTCTTCGCGTAATGAATTCCTCGGAAACTTGTTCTCCAGCGTTCAATTGCTCGTATCCATAATCCAAGGTATCTGTTTTCTGCAAAGCAGCTGACAAGTCTCCGAAGTTTCTCTTTTCGGTAAAGTAAGAATCCGCATAGGCCTCTAACTTACCGCTTTTGATACTCTTCATCAACACATGATACAAAGACCGTCTATCCGATCCTATATCAATGGTATCTGTTGGATAATACATAGGAAAGTTTACTCTTTCATCCAAATCTATGGTTTCCCATAACGTTTTAGACCAGAGAATATCCCTATCATCCACATAACCATATTTCAAAGGAGCGTCATTATCCACATCTTTCTGGGCTTGTGTACGCACCCCTACTTCCTGTGGTTTTTTGGCGTTCAAAATATTAGCTTGTGCCATCATGGATGCTGGTAATGCTACCAAAGCTCCCATTAAAAAAACATTTTTCCAATTCATGTTTGTTTTACTTTAAAATAACCAGGTAGCGAAAAGCGCTACCTGGTATCATTTATTCTTACTAGTTTGCTATCTCCACAACTACCGGAGATACTTTTTTAAGTCTATAACTCTTATTGTTGGTGATGTATGCGTTGATATCGAATATCTGCACAATATCTCCTCTTTTAGCTCTTTTAAGTGCTGATTTAGCTCTTGAATCTAGCTTACTTCCTTTTACACTAATCGTAGGTTGACCAGGAACTTTGAAGCTAAACCCGCTTACTGCTATGTTCAAATCAAAATCAAAGTCATCCAAATGGGCGCCAATCGTAGCAATCTCCAAGTTCCTTCTAGGAAGCTTTATACTACCAGGCTGTTTACTAACCAATCCTTCCGGTCTTGGAATATCCTTAATTCTAAACTCAGATTTAGAAGATATTGGCTGACCATCTGGCAACGTTCCAGAAGCTACTATAGTAACAGATCTCCCTTTACCTGGGTTCATTACATACTTACTACCACTTATTGGCTTAAGACCTGGGGCAGATGCACGTACCTTATTGTTAGGTATACCTGGGATAGAAATAGACATTGGGTTAGATACTCCACGGTACACAACATTCATCTTATCCGCAGCAATCAAAGCAGCATTAGGTTTAGAAATGGTTGCAAAGGAATTCTTTACAGGTACTTCTATCTCTGCACCATCTTGTTGAAAGAATAATGTTCCTGATATCACATGATCACCGGCAGCACCGGAACCAATCAACATTTTCACACCACCCGCTTCGATTTTGTAATCCTTACCTGCAGTTAGTTTTCTACCATCTAAAGTTAACTCAGCTCTCACTGGAGTAGAAGAATTATCTGTTTTGCTGATAATAATCTTACCGTCATAACTTTCACCTGAGTAGAAAGCCGACTTGCTAGCAAAAAGTGATGTAGCGAAGTTCTTTAAAGAAACCTGATCCGTAAGCTCACCTTCTAACATAGATTTTAGCGCATCTTCTTCGGTAGATTTAATATCTGCTTGTAATGCCGTTATCTTTGTTAAGGAAGCAATCAATGGAAAATCCTTGTAATGATAATCTATCCAATCTTGCTTTGTTTTATCCCTTGCCTCTACTTTACCGTTTTCATCACCTACTTCAAAACGAGCTTCTACGGTAGACTTTAAACTTGTAGGAACCAATTTGGCGATTTCCGTACGATACTCGTTGATTCTCTTCATGAATTCCTGGCCACCTTCTGCCAAGTTATCTCCTTGAAAAAAGTGTTGGTTCAAGTAATCTGCTTTATCCATTACTTGGTAGTCTGTTGGATCCTCTACATCAACTAACATACCTTCTTTAATGGTTTCTAAATAATCAAAATATTCCTGTGAAAGTGCCTTTATTTGGTTTGCTTTCTGGTATACTTCGCCATACTTAACCTTGTCTTCTGACGCTTTTGTTTCCAAACTCGCTAAAAACTGGTCGTTGCTTTCTGTTGTCTTTGAGTTAGAAGTCTCCATCTTCACATTCATTAATCCGAATGCTGCGAGTACCTCTTTACTCATATTTAACGCTAGCATACAAATGAAAACCAGATACATTAGGTTTACCATTTTTTGCCTTGGTGATTGTTTTCCTCCTGCCATGTTTCTTAAATTAGATTTTAATTAATACTTAAATTTGGGGTGTTGATAAAATCCAATTTAGTTCTTGCTCATTGCAGTTAACATACCACCGTATACACCGTTCAATGAAGAAAGGTTACTGGACAATGAAGCCATCTGATCCTTTAACGCACTTGCATTTTGTACCACTTGCTCATTAACACTAGCTTGTTTGCTAGCACTCTCCAATTGTACTTTATAAAGACTGTTCAAAGATTCCATCTGAGAAGCAGCATGTACCATTTCATCAGAATATTTTTTAGTAGATTCCATTGCATCAACAGTTGGAGCAATACCTTTAGCAGCACCTTCAAAATTCTTGATACTAGAACCTAAGCTCTCCATAAGGTTGGCATCTACACCAGCTTCTTTTAACATTTCGTCTAATTTTTTAGACAAAGAACCTTCCGCTTCTTTAATTTCATCACCAGGATTTTGCTTTGCACCCATAGAGGCAGCTCCTGCTAATTCTGGATAAACCAAAGACCAATCGTACTCATCGTCTATAGGTTCGAATGCACTAATTGCGAAAATAAGTGCCTCTGTAATAAGACCTACCGCTAGTAACAAGCCACCTGTAAGTGGACCAAATTCCCAGTGAAGGATTTTAAACAATGCACCAATAATTACGATTGATGCTC
>CAZMUV010000067.1:0-18670 GCA_964569345.1 uncultured Maribacter sp.
TTTCTCCGATAGCATATTTTAAATACTTTCCAGTTTTATTTTTCTCCATAAGGTCGTATCGTATTTTTCTAAAGAATTTTATCATTGGTTAGCGGTTAGTCATAATGAAGCATCACACATATATGTGTGTAAGTACTGATTCGGTCTTCAAAATTATAGTATTGCTGTAAACACTATATATAAAAGGTCCTAAGCAAGTTTTAAAAAGGTAACAATTAAATATATCAAAAATGTATTTTTGAATTGTGATATACAAAATGACTACCCTTGTCTAGCATATTGTAAATCCTATAATCCTATTTGGTGGTGTTTTTTGTGTTCCTTACCAACTCAACAACAGCAACCACCACGCAAAACAAAATAGTGAAGTATAAATATCCTTTGGGAATTGATATAGCCGCGTTGTCAAATAATACGAGATGCGACACATGAGCTGCATCGGCTAGGAGTACAAAACCTATGAGCATCATAAAGGCAAGGCCTATAATCTTAATGGAAGGATGTTTCTCTACCAATGCATTAACGGTATTTGAAACAGATATCATGATGAGAAAGGAAATCAAAGCTGCAAGTAACATGATTACTAAAGCATCGTAATCGTCTGTTGTAATGCCATTTGTCATCCCAACAGCAGCTATGACGGAGTCTAAAGAAAACACCATATTAATGACCAGCACCTGAACAAGTACTTTTGAAAACGTACTGCCGCTTTCGCGCTTTACTTCAAGTTCGTCGTGTCGCCTATCTTCAACTTTCTCTCTAAGCTCTTTGGTACCCTTGTACAATAGGAATAGGCCGCCGACAAACAATAGCAATCCTTGAATACTAAGGCCACCGGAAACCCAATCCGTAGCTATCATCAAAAAGGGCTTTTTTAAGGAAAGTAGCCAGGTAACGGCAATCAATAATACTACCCGGATAATCACCGCTAGTGCGAGTCCGCTATACACCACTTTTTTTCGTTGTCCTTTTTTCAACTTCTCCGACGCGAAGGAAATAAATACGATATTGTCGATACTTACAAAAATCTCTAAAAGGATTAGCGTAAACAATGCTATCCAAGCCTCCGGAGTAGTGAAAATTTCAAACATGGTTAGTCTGTTTTATGAGCGGTGCCGGTTCTTACGTCCAGCTCCTTATTAGGGTCCTTAACCGCTTTATTGTATTGAAAGGTGTATGAGCTATCCGTAGTGCTAGTAATCTTATAGTGAATGGCTATTTTGCTTTGTACATCTTGAAGTACAAATTCACAATCATTAAACCATCTAATACTGGCACTATCTATTTTTCCTTCGTAGTAGTCTACGCTAAAATCCGTTCCACGAACAAATTTTCCTGTTTTTAAAGAGTCTCCAACTTCGTAGTTAAATATAAAACTCCCAGTCTTATAGGCTTTACAATCGCGTTCGGGCTGGTAGCAAGAGGATAATCCAACAACAAGTAAAAAGATGAAAACTACATTTCTAGTCATGAATGCAAAATAGTGAAAATAGGGGTTATTTTACTCCTTTTCGTGGTAATAATTTTGCACGATTACCCTTCTGGGGTGTATGATGAAAACGTACCGTCCGTATAAAACACGATTACTTTTTCTGTCTTCTTTTCCGTGGTTTCGCTAGTAGGTTTGCCTTGTGTTTTGGGTTCTTTATTTTCAGACACATGTGTTGCCGTTCCTTTTGGAAAGTCTCCTTCTCCGTATAAAAGCCAATATAGATTTACCTCGGGGTAGGCGTGAACAAGTTTTGTGACAAATTCTAAACTGGGCTTATTACGTCCTTTAAGCAGGTGGGAAATACTGGAGCGCTGCACCTGAATACTATCAGCAAACGAGGACGCAGAAAGCTCGTAATGCTTTAAGATCTGTGTTATGCGAAGGCTTATTTTATCTGTATCCATAGGTGTTTACAAAATTACATAAATTTATATGCCTAAATACTAATATTGTACTGAAATTAAAATAAATATCAGATATATTTTAGTATTTAATACTTTAAATAAAGTAACTTAAACTATTGATATTAAATATATTAAATTACTTATTTAGAGTTGTTTTATTTTGTATATAAATTCTTCTTTATATGACCAAAACAGGAGTAAAAACAGTTATTAAGTGTTTACAAATGTAAATTTTAAGCGTTGTACTTTTGTGTTTCTAGAAATTAGTAGTCATGAATGAAGAGTTGAAGTATACCGATTTTATGGTGGCGGAAATACACGGGAGGTATGTTACCAATGCGCATATTCAGAATTTTCTGCAACAACTACCAGCCTCGTTTCATCTGAACGTTTTGGGTGAATCGGTAAACGGGAAGCCGATTTATGGATTAACAATTGGTACGGGACCCAAACGTATTCTTATGTGGTCCCAGATGCATGGAAATGAATCAACCACCACAAAGGCCGTTTTAGATTTCCTCAACTACCTGAAATTGGAATTGGCAGAATCTGAAAATATCCTTCAAAATTTCACACTGCAAATCATTCCTATTTTAAATCCTGATGGTGCAAAAGCATACACTAGGGTAAACGCAAATGAAATAGATTTGAACAGGGATGCGCAAAACCAATCACAACCAGAAAGTAAAATATTAAGATTGGCATACGAGAATTTTAAGCCCGATTATTGTTTTAACCTGCATGATCAAAGAACGATATTTAACGTAGGCCAAACATCAAAGCCCGCAACAGTTTCTTTTTTGGCTCCGGCTTTTGACGAAGGACGCAACCTTTCGGAATCTAGAATTAAGAGTATGCAGCTTATAGCCGCAATGAATAACCGCCTTCAACAACAGATACCAGGACAAGTTGGGAGGTATGATGATGGTTTTAACGCGAACTGTGTTGGGGACTTTTTTCAAATGTTACATACGCCCACTATATTATTTGAGGCCGGACATTTTTCAAAAGATTACGAGCGTGAAATAACACGGAAGTATATTTTTACAGCCCTGCTGGAAGCGCTTGCTAGTATTAGTCAAGAGAAATTAGAAAATTTCAGCGTTGAGGATTACCAAGCCATCCCTGAAAACCAAAAAATGTATTGCGATGTGCTTGTCAAAAATGCCCATTTGCTGGATGCCGACTTAGAGTTAGGTGCCAAAGTAGTTATACTTTTTCAAGAGTTATTACAAGAAGATGTTATTGTCTTTAAACCTGCGATTGATAAAAAAAATACATCAGTAGCATCTCCGTTTGGTCACGAAATTAAAGATGTAGGAATCATAAAAGATAGATTATGGCTAGAAGAGTGTGGAATCACATCACTTTTTAAGTAAATTTCATTCCTTTTTTTCTTTCAAAACTAGCATAAGCTTACATTTTCTTTAAAAAAAGAAGAGATTCTTTACATTTAATTTCATAATGTTTTAATTTTGTCAAAAAATAAGCAACCATGGGTAAAGTTAAGTTAGACGAAATAGACCACCAGATTCTGGATATGTTGATTGATAATACAAGAACACCTTTCACGGACATCGCTAAGAAATTATTGATTTCTGCAGGAACGGTTCACGTTCGTGTAAAGAAAATGGAGGAGGCAGGTATCATTAAGGGGTCTTCCCTAACCTTAGATTATGTGAAATTGGGCTATGCATTTATAGCCTATGTAGGTATATTTTTGGAAAAAACACACCAAACTAAGTTTGTATTGGAACGTTTGAACCAAATTCCGAACGTAACTATTGCCCACATCACTACAGGAAAATTCAATATCTTTTGTAAGATTAGAGCTAAGGACACTACGCACGCCAAAAACATCATCTTTAAAATTGATGATATAGAAGGTATCAGTAGAACAGAAACCATGATTTCATTGGAAGAAAGCTTCAACGATAAGAAGCGTTTGATGCATACTATTTTCAATGAACTATAGGACCTAAAACGATTACAGTCTTAAGCTCAATTGTTATATTACAATTGGGCTTTTTATTTACTTTAAAATAAAAAAGCACTATGTATTTATCGGAACTTAAAGAAAACGAATTCAACCACTTTTACGCAACTTATCTAAATATGGTAAAAGATGAGCAGTTGTTAGAAGCTCTAGTGTTAAGCAAGGAATGGTTTGTTAACTACACCTCAGGACTTACTAAGGAAAAGCTCGCATATGCCTATGGACCAAAAAAATGGACTATTGCAGAAGTGTTACTTCATATTATAGATACGGAGCGCATATTCCAATACCGGGCATTTCGGTTCTCGAGAAACGATAAAACGGCGTTACCTGGATTTGATCATGAAGCTTACGTTAGGGAATGTGAAAGTGAAAATAGAACTAAAGACGATATTGTAATGGAGTTTTTGGCGGTAAGGGGGGGTACAATCGCTATATTTAAGTCTTTGTCACAAGAAAAACTAAGACGTATTGGAACTGCTAGCGATATGCCATGGAGCGTAGCTGCCTTAGGCTTCGTAATTAGTGGCCATTTGAAGCATCATGCTAAAATCTTGGAAGAAAGATATAGTTAATTAGTCCAAATCATAAAAATCTTCTAATTCTTCACTAAGATCTAGTGCTATTTCTGAATCTAAATCTTCGCTATCCATAACCTGCTCCGGAGTTTTTGATTCTAGCTCTTTTTCAATGTTTTCCTCAAAATTAGCAATAAAGTTAGAGAGGCTTTTGCTGATTTTTACTAAGTATAGGGTATCCGAAGTTCTTAGTGCTACTGCTTCAACTACATCCCCGTGTTGGTTTTTAAAATCAATAATATCCTCATCTCCATAACCATGAGGGTAAGTATCAATCAATAAATTGGCTAATTCGTGGTCTAATTTTTTGTAATCGATTAAACGTCTTAACATAACTAGGTGGTTTTTATCGGATTGGTAAGTTCCTATACCTAAACTAGTTATTTAAAACCTTTTTTAAGTCAAAGAGTTGTGAAACACCCCTTTTTAGTATGTAAAGGTATTATTGGGCGTAGTATGCGAACGATTCGGTTATCAATTCGGCTGGTATGGTAACATCAATTTGCGCCATACCAATGCTCTTAAGTAATACGAAATTGATGTTGCCGTGGGAATTTTTCTTGTCAAATTTCATGAGTTCTGAAATCTGGCTAATGTCTTCCACGGAAAAAATTACTTTGTCATAATGACTAAGAAAGGTGGCTTTTACATCCTCTAAAGCAGATAAAGAAAGTCCGGTTAACTTGTAAGAAATATATCCCTCTAAAATCATTCCAATGGCTATGGCTTCGCCGTGTAGCAAGGTTTCTTGGCTATCATTTTCCAAACGATAGGATTCTACCGCGTGTCCGAGTGTATGGCCAAAGTTTAAAATTTTTCGTAATCCTTGCTCTGTTGGGTCCTGTAAGACTACATTATTCTTAATAACTACAGATGGTAGGATTTGTTGTTTTATCTCCTCAAGGGATGTTGTGGTCTTTAATTGTTCCCAATAGCTTTCGTCGCGTATGAGGCCGTGCTTTAACATTTCTGCAAAACCGCTGGTTACTTGGCGTTCTTCCAAGGTGTCCAGAAAATCGGTTATCACCAAAACCATGACAGGCTGATTGATAACTCCGATTTGGTTTTTTAAGGTACCTAGGTCTACACCGGTTTTGCCACCAACGGAGGCATCCACCATAGATAATAGGGTAGTGGGAACATTTATAAAGTCAATTCCTCGCTTAAAGGTTGATGCTACAAACCCACCCAAATCTGTCAATACACCGCCTCCCAAATTAATCACTAGGCTTTTGCGGTCGGCACCCAATTCAGAGAGAGCATTCCACACCCCAACACAGGTTTCTATCGTTTTATTGATTTCACCAGATTCTATTTCAATAATTTCAAAATCATAAGTACCCGAGATTTCAGCCATAAACTGAGGCAAACAAAGCTCATGGGTATTCTCGTCTACCAAAATATAGATAATTGAATAATTGGCGACTGCCAAATGGGTGTTCAGCGATGTATAAGCAACAGTATTAAAATGTACGGCGTAAGCATCAGAAACAATAGATTCCATAAAATAATGAGTTAAACAACAGCCAATATAAAGCTCGGTTCTACTTACAAAATAAAGGATTTTAAATCTAAAGAATAGAATTTCTGTGATTATATTTGATAACAAAAAATATTACTATTTATGGATGGAATTTTTGAGGATACCGCAACAGCTTTTTCGTTAAAAACCGATTCGGAACTGGAAAGGGCCTATTTTCTCTTTAAGATGATTTCCAATGAACCATTAGTAAAAATGGGTTCGCTAATGACAAATTTCGCTCTAAAGGCGAAATTACCTGTAGAGGGTCTGATACGTGCTACGGTGTTCGACCATTTTTGTGGTGGTGTAAATGAGGAAGATTGCCTGCCTGTGGTGGATCGTATGTTCGAGAAAAAGGTATGCTCGGTACTGGATTACTCGGTAGAAGGTAAACAAGAGGAAGACCCGTTTGATAATGCAACAAAAATAATTTTGAAGATACTGGACTTTGTAAAGGAAAAAGACGCCATTCCTTTTGCTGTTTTTAAACCTACAGGTTTTGGTCGTTTTGCACTCTACCAAAAAATAGGGGAGAAAAAGCCGCTTACGACAAAAGAAACCGCAGAATGGCAACGCGTTGTAAATAGATTTGATACCGTTTGTAAAAAAGCCTATGACTTAGATGTATCCTTATTAATAGATGGTGAGGAAAGTTGGATGCAGGATGCGGCAGACGAATTGGCGGAGCAGATGATGCGTAAGTACAATAAGAAAAAAGCCATTGTATTTAATACACTACAAACATATAGATGGGATAGACTTCCCTATTTAAAAGAGCTACACAAGAAAGCGAAGCAAGATGGATTTAAGATTGGAATGAAAGTAGTTCGTGGTGCCTACATGGAAAAGGAGAACGAAAGAGCCAAGGAAAAAGGCTACCGTACACCTATTTGTGAATCTAAACGAGCAACGGATAAAAACTTTGATGCTACTATTGCTTACATGGTTACTAACTTGGAGGTGATTTCTATTTTTTCCGGCACCCATAATGAGCAAAGCTGCCTAAAGCTCATAGAATTAATGAGACAAAAAGGAGTTGATAAAAACAACCAAAGTATATGGTTTGGACAGTTGTATGGCATGAGTGATCATATTTCCTTTAACCTTGCCAACAACGGTTATAATGTGGCTAAATATTTGCCTTTTGGACCCGTAAAAGATGTGATGCCTTACCTTATTAGACGGGCCGAGGAAAACACATCAGTGGCAGGCCAAACGACCCGAGAACTTTCCTTACTTAAACAAGAACGGAAAAGAAGAAAAATCTAAACATTTTAATTCCATCTTGGGTATTAGAGGGGTCTAATGTTGCTTATACTTTGCTATTTCTTATTGCTTAGCTAATGAAAAGGTAGATATAAAAGGTCAGCTTAATTTGTATTTGGGACAATACGCTCTAAAGTTACTTTTTTACTGCAGTTTCTTACAGTAGCAACCATTTCCTTATCCTTAATTATACCTTCGATGATGTAGGTTTTACAAGGTGCAGATTTGGTGTCGCTAAGTCCAAAATCTACATCACCATGGGTAAGTAAATTAACAATGTCAGCGCTGTCTAGCTGTCTATTTAGTAATTGTGTACTAACATCATCGGAATAGTACATTGGCTTCGACCGTATATCCTTTAGCGTTCTACAATTAGGGAAATAACAAAAATAGACTCCGGTATCTTCCGTTTTTTTCTTAAAGAAAAACGTCAAAAAGACAATTCCAATCGATACTCCAACTAAATAAAAACCCAAACGTTTTATAAATGGCATACTGCAAGCTTGTTTTTAAATCGATGTAAAATTATGGTTTTCCAGCCGATACAAAAAGAAACTGTAGTGCTAATCTAGAATATTAGAAAATTGATATCGCTATACTGTAAATCGAACCAATCTCCAACGGATTTATTTGTTAAAATACCATGGTACATGTACAACCCGTTACGTAAACCTTTATCAAAACGTAAGGAGTTTTCGAGTCCGCCGTCCTCACCAATCTTAAGCAGATAGGGCGTAAATATGTTGCTTATGGAAACGGTTGCTGTTTTTGGATATCTGGAGGGGATATTGGGCACGCCATAGTGGATTACGCCATATTTTTCTATAGTGGGCTTGTTATGTGTTGTAATCTCCGACGTCTCAAAACAACCTCCGGTATCTATACTCACATCTATAATGACAGCTCCTTTTTTCATATGTTCAACCATGGTACTAGAAACTACCACGGGAGATCTGTCTTTACCACGGGTAGCACCTATAGCTACATCGCAACGTTTTAAAGCCTTTAATAGATTTTTTGGCTGTATGGTAGAGGTGTAAACCGTTTGCTTTAGGTGGGTCTGTATGTTTCGTAGCTTGGTGATGGAATTATCGAATATTTTAATATTTGCGCCTAAGCCGATAGCAGACCTAGCAGCAAATTCACCCACAGTTCCAGCGCCAATAATGACCACTTCTACAGGCGGAACACCACTTATGTTACCAAACATGAGTCCGTTTCCCTTATTGCTAGTAGACATAAGCTCAGAAGCGATAAGTACAGAGGAAATCCCTGCAATTTCGCTCAAGGAACGAACAGCAGGAAATTTCCCGTCTTCATCCCTAATGTATTCAAAGGCAATTGCTGTAAGGCGTTTTCGTGCCAATTCTTCAAAATATGATTTTTGCTGTGTCTTGATTTGCAAAGCAGAAATAACGGTAGTCTGTGGATTAATCATCCCGATTTCTGTTAGGGTAGGGGGCTCTACTTTTAACAATAATGGACAGCCAAATACTTTAGCGGTATCCTTGGTAATTTCCCCACCAGCATTGGTGTAGTCCAAATCAGAAAAATGCGCTCCTTTTCCGGCACCCGATTCAATGAGTACGCGATGCCCGTTGGAAGTGATTGCATTCACTGCATCTGGGGTAAGGCATATTCGTTTTTCCTGATATTGATTTTCCTTAGGTAGGCCTATAAAAAGCTCTCCTTTCTGCTTTAAAATTTCCAAGGTTTCTTCTTGTGGCAGTAATTGCTGTTTACTAAAGGGTGATGAAGGTTGATTCATAGGTATAAACTGACTAAATCCCAATAACAGGTGTTATGGTCAAATGTACAATTTTTAGCTAAAATCCCATATCCTTAATATGTGATAGGAAAAGAATGTTATTTATTGTTGAAATGTAGCAAATTTTGTAGTCGTAGTTGAAATTGCTTTGCGGCTTGTTCCAAATTTCGAGTAGATAATTTTCTATCCAACTCCTCTGCAATAGATTCTTGGTTCATGCCATCAAAATCATCTGCTGGAATATCTAAGTTACTAACTTGCTCTAGTTCTTTATTTGATTTTAGTTCTTCTAGCTCAGCATCAATAGCTTCTAGGTCTATCCCGTGAACGTGTTTATCATAAAGTTTTACTCTTATAAAGTAAACGAAAGGTATTACGACCATACATATAGGAAGTAACCATAAGGTGTTTTCTGTGTCTATTTGGAGATCAGAATCAAAAACAACTTCAAATAATTGAAAAGAGTACATAGCAATAGGTATCAAAATAATATGATACCACCAATCACGTGAAGTTAGAAACCAAAAAAGCAAAAGGTATAGTGGAACTATTTTGCTCGTTAGAAACCATATAAATGTTGATGCATCTTCGAATCCATTTGTGCCAATGATTATTCCAAAAAATGAAATCGTCCCGTCTTCGCTTACAGGAAAATAATCATAAATCTTATATAAGAATGGAGCTATTGCGATAAAAAATACAAGGATAGTCTCAAGTATAATTTTATGTTTAGCTCTTTTTCTAACTCCTTTTTTCATTTTATTACTTTACGCACTAAAATCTTAACGATTTATCGCAAAAAAAAGTATAAAAAAAGGGGAAGATTTGCATCTTCCCCTTTATATTTTAATACTGAAATATTAAATTTTCTTTGTCAACTTTCTTTTATCAATACCCAATTCCTGATTATCCACAGAAATGATTGGAGCTGTCAAAGCAATTAAAAAGATTCCTAAAGCCAAAGAAGCCAATAATGTTTTTTGTTTTTTCATTTTCAAAGGGGTTTTTAAGTTAGTACTACTTGTTCTCATTTTCAAATGTAGGAAATAAAGCACAACAAATATGTTTTTAAACGTATAAAATGTGCATTTTAACGTTTAAAACGTACATTTTAACGAAAAACAGGTTTTTCGTCGAAAAAATACAATAAAAAACTAGGTGGAAACGCTGTCGAGAATAATTTTTATCCCGCTAAGAGTATTATTTAAGCCCTCCTAGTTGAATTGATTTAAAATGAAATACTTCTTTCGGTAGGACTTAATACTTCAATATGAATAATAGCTGCTTCAGTTGGAATCAAATTTGGAATCTTTTCTGGCCATTCCATAAAAATCCATCTTTCCGAATCTAAATAATCTTCTAACCCCATATCCATAGCCTCCATTTCATCTTGTAATCGATAAAAATCAAAATGATAGGCCAATACCTCTCCGTTGGTATTATGGTACTCGTTTACTAGCCCAAATGTTGGACTGCTGACCACATCCAAACCTCCTAATTCGGCTACCAAAGCTTTTATCAACGTAGTTTTACCTGCTCCCATAGGTGCGTAAAAAGCTAAGCATTTAGACCGAACAGTTGATATGATTTTCTTTGCTATCTCATTGATATTTTCTTCGGAGTATGTTATATTTTTTATTTGCACTAGCGCTGATGAATTATCTTAGGGTTATATAACCAATTTCAAACTGAACTAAGGTAGTTTTTAATAACTAGTCCTATATTATTTTGGTTCCAAAACCACAAAAGGAATAATCATTTCCTCTAAGGATACCCCCCCATGTTGGTACGTATTCCTATAATAACTCACATAGTGGTTATAGTTATTAGGATAGGCAAAGAACAAATCGTTTTTAGCAAAAATATAGGAGCTACTCATATTTATCGCTGGTAAAAAAATACTTTTAGGATCTCTCGCCGCTAGCACGTCGCTATTCTCATAGGTAAGGCTTCTTCCAGTTTTGTAACGTAGGTTGGCACTGGTATCCCGATCTCCCACTACTTTTGAAGGTGATTTTACATTAATGGTTCCATGATCTGTGGTGATAATAAGCTTCATCCCCATGTGTTGTGCTTGTTGAATAATTTCCAATAAGGGTGAATTCTTGAACCAACTTTGGGTTAATGATCGGTATGCTTTATCGTTGGATGCTAGTTCTTTTATAACTTCCATCTCTGTCTTCGAATGGGAAAGCATATCCACAAAATTATAAACGATAACGGTTAAGTCATTATCCTTTTGCGATTTAAAATTCTGGGATAAATGTTTCCCTTGTTTTAGACTACTTATTTTATGGTAATCCCAAGTAATATCTAACCCCAACCTTTTTAATTGTTCGCCTAGGAACTTATCCTCAAATAAATTTTTCCCACCCTCCTCGGTATCGTTCTTCCACCACTTAGGATATTTTTTTTCCATATCCAGTGGTGTCAATCCTGCGAAAATGGCATTCCTGGCATATTGGGTGGCTGTGGGTAAAATACTAAAATAACTTTTTTCCTTCTGTTTCTTATAAAAGGTATTTACCGTACCCTCAAAGGCATACCATTGGTCATATCTAAGATTATCCACCACTACAAGGAGCGTTTTAGAATCTTTGATTTCTGGAGCTATCCATTTTTTAAACAGCGTATGGGACATAACCGGAGCATTGGCATCGGAAAACCAGTCCCGATAGTTTTTATCTACAAACTTCCCAAATTGGTTATTGGCCTCCACTTTTTGGGATTCCAAAATCTCGAACATCCCGCTATCTTCGATTTGCTCTAACTGTAATTCCCAGTATATTAATTTTTTATACAACTCCATCCATTCTTCATATGAATTTACCATAGATAGGTCCATCGCAATTTTTCGGAACTCTTGCTGATAGTTGCTAGTTGTCTTTTCTGATACCAAACGGGAATGGTCTAAATTCTTCTTTAGCGATAGTAAAATTTGGTTGGGATTCACGGGCTTAATTAGGTAGTCTGCGATTTTGGAGCCAATGGCTTCCTCCATAATAAATTCTTCCTCACTCTTGGTTATCATTACCACCGGAATAGAAGCATTCATCACCTTAATTTCGTTCAAGGTTTCCAAACCGGAAATACCTGGCATATTCTCATCTAAAAAAATAATGTCAACGCTCGTCTCCTCTAGTTCTTCTAAAGCCTCCCGACCACTTTTACAGGTTAGTACTTCATATCCTTTGGCCTCTAAAAAGAGGATGTGGGGTTTTAACAAATCTATCTCGTCATCTACCCAAAGTATTTTTATTTTATTCATAGTATTGTCAGTGCTTTTTAAAGAATGATTTTAGGACTTGCTCATTTTTATAGAACTATGAACCTATCACTGTACTTGTTGTTACAATTCCATAACTTTGATTTTGATTCAAAATAAAATTGACATTGTCCAAATCAAATAAACTCAAAATATTTAATGATCCAATTTACGGATTTATTAGAATCCCAAACCCACTGGTATTTGACCTGATTGCACACCCTTATTTTCAGAGGCTTCGTAGAATATCTCAAATGGGACTTTCATATTTAGTATATCCTGGGGCACATCATACTCGTTTTCATCATGCATTGGGCTGTGTGCATTTAATGCAGAAATCTATCCAAGTACTTCGTTTTAAAGGTGTTGCTATTTCCGATGAAGAAGAACAAGGCTTGCTTTGTGCCATTCTTTTACATGATATAGGGCACGGTCCTTTCTCCCATGCTATGGAACACAGTATTGTAGAAGGAGTTAGTCATGAGTATATTTCTATTCAATTCATGCAGGAGTTAAATGTGCTATTTAACGGAAGTTTAACGGTTGCCTTATCTATTTTTACTGGTAAACACCCTAGAAAGTTTCTAAACCAATTGGTAAGCAGCCAACTAGATATAGACCGTTTGGACTATTTAAAACGTGATAGTTTTTACACAGGAGTGGAAGAAGGGAATACCAATTCGGACCGCCTCATCACCATGCTTAACGTGGTAAATGGGCAGTTAGTGGTAGAAGAAAAGGGTATTTATTCCGTAGAAAAATTTCTTATGGCAAGACGGTTTATGTACTGGCAAGCATATTTGCATAAGACAGGCGTTGTTGCGGAACAATTACTTATTAGTATTCTAAAACGAGCTCGTTTTCTTATTTCCGATGGTGTGAATCTTCATGCAAGTAAATCCTTATTATTCTTTTTAACCAGGGCAGTAGATAAGGATAGTTTTGACTCTAATACCCTAGGGATTTTTGCACAATTAGACGACGTCGATATCCTATCAGTAATTAAGGAATGGCAGTATACAGAAGATTTTGTGCTTTCTGAGCTTTGTAAAATGATAGTGCATCGCCGCTTGTTACATATAAAAATAAAGAAAGAGCCTATCTCGGAAAAACGATTTCAGGAAAAGTTTCAAGAAACGAAGAAGAAATATGGGCTTAACGATGAGGAGACAGGTTACTTTGTATTTAAAGGAAAGTTGGAGAATAAAGCCTATGACCGTTACGAACAGAACATCAATATTTTGAAGAAAAACGGTAAAATCGTTGATGTTGCTAAACTTTCGGATCACTTAAATTTGAATGCTTTATCCAAAACAGTAATCAAATATTATATCTGTCACCCTAAAGAAGACGTTTAACTATTTTTCTTACTTTTGCACTCATGGTATTTACAGCTGGTCAAATTGCAGGCATTTTAGATGGTGAAGTACAGGGAAATCCAGAGGTAGCCGTTCATAAACTTGCAAAAATAGAAGAGGGCGAAAAAGGTTCTTTAACATTTTTAGCCAACCCTAAGTACACATCGTTCATCTACAATACAAAGGCTTCAGTTACTATTGTTAATAGGGATTTTGTGCCAGAGCAAGCGTTTACAACTACATTAATAAAGGTGGAAGATGCATACGAATCCTTTTCTAAATTACTCGATTATTACAATCAAGCAAAAGATAATAAAGTAGGTATAGAAGCACCTGTCTTTAAATCTGATACGGCTACCTATGGGGAAAACTTGTATTTGGGCGCATTTTCATATTTAGGGGACAATGTAAGCTTAGGTAATAATGTTAAAATTTACCCTAACGTATATATCGGAAATAACGTTACTATTGGAGATGGTGTAACTGTCTTCGCGGGAGCAAAGATTTATTCGGAAACCATAATTGGAAAGGATTGCGTAATCCATAGCGGTGCTATTCTAGGAGCTGATGGTTTTGGCTTTGCACCAAACAATAAAGGAGAATTCACCAAGATTCCTCAAACAGGGAATGTTATTATAGAAGATAATGTAGATGTAGGTGCGGGCACTACCATAGATAGGGCTACTTTGGGATCTACTATTTTAAGAAAAGGGGTGAAATTGGACAATCAGATTCAGATTGCACATAATGTTGAAATTGGTGAGCATACGGTTATTGCAGCACAGACTGGGGTTGCGGGTTCTACAAAAATCGGAAAACATTGTATGATAGGTGGGCAAGTAGGAATCGTTGGTCACATTGTTATTGGTGATTATGTGAAAATTCAGGCACAATCCGGAATAGGAAGAAATGTAAAGGATAATGAGGTATTACAAGGTTCACCAGCTTTAAACTATGGGGACTACAATAAGTCATACGTACACTTTAAGAATTTACCAAAGATTATTAACAGAATAGACAACCTTGAAAAAAAGGACAGATGATGAAGACAACAACAGATAAGCAACGTACTATAGGGAAGGCAGTTTCCCTAACAGGTGTTGGTTTGCATACAGGTGCCAACGTTACTCTTAAATTTTTACCGGCAGGGGAAAACCATGGATATGCCTTTAAGCGGATTGATTTAGAGGGGGAACCTATCATCGAGGCCGATGCAAATTACGTCATCAACACACAAAGAGGCACAAACTTGGAGAAAAGGGGTGTGAAAATACAAACCTCAGAACATGTTTTGGCAGCTTTGGTAGGATTGGAAATAGATAATGTTCTTATAGAGTTAGATGCTTCTGAGCCACCCATTATGGATGGTTCCTCTAAATTTTTTGTAGCAGCGCTAGAAGAAGCAGGTGTCGTAGAGCAAAAAGCTACGCGTGATGTTTATGTTATTAAAGAGGTAATCTCTTATAAGGATGAGGCTACTGGAAGTGAAATAACCGTAATTCCTTCAGATGAATACCAAGTAACCACTATGGTCGATTTTGGAACAAAAGTGCTGGGCACTCAGAACGCCACCTTGGACCGGCTATCTGATTTTAAGATGGAAATTGCTGATGCACGTACGTTCAGTTTTCTGCATGAATTGGAGATGTTATTGGAAAATGGGCTTATCAAAGGTGGCGATTTAAACAACGCCATTGTTTATGTAGATAAAGAGATTTCTGAAGAAACAATGAAGAAACTGGAGAAAGCTTTTAATAAAAAGAAGCTCTCTGTAAAACCAAATGGTATTCTTGATAATCTTACGCTACACCAGCCCAACGAGGCCGCCCGTCATAAGCTTTTAGATGTTATAGGTGATTTGGCCTTAGCAGGAACCAGAATACAAGGTAAGGTCATTGCTAACAAACCAGGACATTTTGTAAATACCCAATTTGCAAAAAAGCTTTCCAATATTATTAAATTGGAAAAGCGGAACAAGGTCCCCAAATACGATTTAAGCTTGCCCCCCTTTATGGATATCCATCAAATCATGGCAATGCTCCCGCATAGACCTCCTTTCCTTTTGATAGATCGTATTATAGAGCTCTCTGAGCAGCATGTTGTTGGAATGAAGAACGTTACTATGAATGAGCCTTTCTTTACAGGGCATTTTCCTGGTGCACCGGTTATGCCAGGAGTACTCCAAGTAGAAGCGATGGCCCAAACGGGAGGTATTTTGGTACTGAGTACCGTTCCTGATCCAGAAAATTACCTAACGCTATTTATGAAAATAGACAAAGTAAAATTTAAAAAACCGGTATTACCTGGAGATACTTTAATTTTCCATTGTAGCCTAATCACCCCTATTAGAAGGGGAATATGTCATATGCAAGCATATGCCTATGCCAACGATAAATTAGTAAGCGAAGCAGAGATGATGGCGCAAATAGTTAAAAGAACATAGTATGAATCAGCCATTGGCTTATATACACCCGGGAGCAAAAATTTCAAAAAATGTTGTTGTAGAGCCGTTTACTACAATTCACAATAACGTAATTATCGGAGATGGTACCTGGATAGGTTCCAACGTAACCATTATGGAAGGTGCACGAATTGGAAAGAATTGTAATATTTTTCCAGGAGCGGTGATTTCTGCACCACCGCAGGACCTTAAATATGATGGAGAGGAAACAACAGTCGTCATTGGAAATAATACCACTATTCGCGAATGTGCTACCATTCATAAAGGCACATCGGATAGAATGAAGACAGTAATAGGTAAGAATTGCCTTATTATGGCGTACTGTCATATTGCCCATGACTGTTTTGTAGGTGATAATTGTATTTTCTCAAACAATTCTACCTTGGCGGGCCATGTTACTATTGGTGACAATGTTATCCTAGCAGGATTAGTAGCTGTGCATCAATTCGTATCTATTGGTCAACATGCTTTTGTTACCGGTGGGTCTTTGGTGCGTAAAGATGTTCCTCCTTATGTAAAAGCTGCTCGAGAACCGCTGTCATACGTGGGTATCAACTCCGTAGGGCTAAGAAGAAGAGGTTTTACTTCTGAAAAAATTCGAGAGGTTCAAAATATTTATAGAATACTTTATCAAAAAAACTATAATAATTCCCAAGCGGTACAGATTATTGAGGCCGAAATGGAAGCTACACCGGAGCGGGATGAAATACTTCAATTTATTCGCGATTCACAGCGAGGAATTATGAAGGGTTATTTCAGTACTAATTAAATATCAAAATAGCTACCGAAAAATCAACTAATAAAATCAAAATTTTAAATAAATTTAAATGGCATCTACATCCGATATTAGAAAGGGACTTTGTATAAGATATAATAACGATATCTATAAAATTATTGATTTTCAACATGTAAAACCGGGCAAAGGACCAGCATTTGTAAGAACAAAACTTAAAAGTGTTTCCTCTGGAAAAGTGTTGGATAACACATTTTCAGCAGGTCATAAAATTGAAGATGTACGGGTAGAGACACGCTCTTATCAATATTTATATCCTGAGGGGGAGACCTATCATTTTATGAATACAGATGATTATAATCAAATTACCTTAGAGGAAAGCTCCTTGGACGCGCCTGGCCTGTTAAAGGAGGGGGAAGTGGTTAAAATTATGTTTAACACAGAGGATAGCTTGCCTTTATCCGTAGAAATGCCGACAAGTGTAATCTTGGAAATAACGTATACCGAGCCTGGTGTAAAAGGAAATACTGCGACCAATGCAACTAAACCAGCGAAGGTTGAAACTGGTGCAGAGGTAAATGTGCCGTTGTTTATAAATGAAGGAGACAAAATTAAAATAGACACCTCAAGCGGTTCCTATATGGAGCGCGTAAAAGAATAACTTTGAAATTCCCTACTACTTTCTCCTTAAAACAAATAGCTGATATAATTGGCTGTACCGCTGTGGGACCAGATGACTTCCCAGTATTGGGCATGAACGAAATTCATGTAGTAATGCCCGGCGATATTGTTTTTGTAGACCACCCCAAATATTATGAGAAGGCATTGCAATCCAAGGCTACTATCATCCTTATTGATAAGAAGGTAGATTGCCCAGAAGGTAAAGCTTTGCTAATTTCTGATGATCCCTTTCGAGATTTTAATACCTTAACTAATTACTTTAGACCTTTTGCAGCGGCAACTAATGTCATTGCCACATCAGCATCCATAGGAAAGAATACAATTATTCAGCCTAATGTTTTTATTGGTAACAACGTAAGCATAGGAGATAATTGCACGATACATGCCAACGTTAGCATTTATGATAATTGTGTTATTGGGAACGGTGTAACTATACATGCGGGCAGTGTTTTAGGTGGCGATGCCTTTTACTATAAGAATAGACCTGAAGGTTTTGACAAATTACTTTCAGGAGGTCGCGTCGTAATAGAAGACAATGTGGATATAGGAGCCCTATGTACCATTGATAAAGGGGTTACAGGTGATACGACAATAGGAACAGGTACAAAATTAGATAATCAGGTTCAGGTGGGCCACGATACGCTAATCGGTAAAAAATGTCTCATTGCTTCCCAGACTGGTATTGCGGGATGTGTAATTATAGAGGATGAGGTTACCATTTGGGGTCAGGTAGGCACCAATAGTGGTATTACTATAGGGAAAAAAGCGGTAATTATGGGGCAGACCGGAGTTACTAAATCAGTTGTAGGCGGAAAGAGCTATTTTGGCACACCCGCAGAAGAATCTAGAGAAAAATTGAAACAATTGGCCTACGTAAAGAAAATTCCAGAACTAATTAAAAAGATTGAGGGTAAACTATCTTAGTGCCAAGGCCACGTGGCATTCATAAAAGAAGAAACTTAAAACGCTGGAGCTTGCCTAGGAGTATTTAAATCTCAATTATCGAGTAAATAAGAAGCAGAATGCTTTAGTATTCATTGCCAAACCTATATTTTTGTAACACAAAATTAAAAATCGACAGCAGTATGAGTGTTTTAGTAAATAAGGATTCCAAAATAATTGTACAAGGATTTACTGGAAGTGAAG
>CAZMUV010000068.1:0-18582 GCA_964569345.1 uncultured Maribacter sp.
TACGCTTTTGCTATTCCTAACCGCGGAAAAAAAGGAATGTCTTCTGGAATCGGTTGGGGAGTATCTGGTAAAAATTCTTATACGTTCGTTTTTAAATGATTTATCTTGTTATTAGTTTTAGTTTGAAAGACGTGGTAGTACGTTTTTTGGTAAAGCACAATGTATAAAAAGGGGCTCTAATGCATAATCCGTACCGAGGGAATATTTAAACATAGAAAAAATGACTCAAAATAAAATAGTTGTATATAATTTTTCATACTTATACTGTAGAGTACTCCAGCTGTTTATATTTAAATATGAAGACTTTGCACATTACTTTTAAGCGTAATACTCAATAAATCAGGATAAAGCTAATGAAAGGGTAGCCCTACTTAAATCGTTTTATTGGGTATAACAAAACTTAAAAATTGGATACATGTACCAATACCAAAGGATTATACCTCAAAATCCAAATACATAATGTATCTTTGTTACCGTTAAAAAGGGATGCAGAATATTCTCGCAATGACCTTAAAGATTAACAAATAGTATAGACTCAACTATTTATTTGTCATTTTCTACAAGTCACCAGTTTACTTCGATTTCTCTGATAACAAAGGATATTTAAAAATTTAAAATTACGAATGGCAAAATCGCAACAAACATTTAACAAAACAGAAAAAGAAAAAAAGCGTTTAAAGAAGCGCGAAGAAAAGAGGAAGAAAATGCTAGCCAGAAAGGCAGATGCAAAAGAAAACGGAACTTCTGGGATTCCTATGGCCTATGTGGATTTCAACGGAAACCTAGTGGATACCCCACCAGACCCGTCTATGAAAGTAGAGATAGAAGCAGAGGACATTGTGTTGGGTATTCCTAAGAAAGAAGAGGGTGATGTAGAGGAGTTTGATCCAGTAAGAAGTGGTAAAGTATCTTTCTTCGATTCTTCAAAAGGATTTGGTTTTATTATCGATTCAGAAAATAATGAAAAATATTTCGTTCATGTAAGTGGACTTATTGATGAGATTTTTGAAAACGATAAAGTTTCTTACGAGTTGGAAAGAGGTATGAAGGGTATGAATGCCGTTCGTGTAAAGAAAATTGCTTAGCTGTTATTAGTTAACACAACATAATATTATGGCCAAACGAAATACCCTACTTATCGTATTGGCCTTTTTTGCGATTTATGTTATCTGGGGAGCCACCTATTTATTAAACAAAATAGCGGTTAGCGAGTTGCCAGCTTTTATGCTCGCAGGTACGCGCTTTGTTGTTGCTGGTTTATTAATATTCTTAATTTCAAAACTCTCTGGCCGGTCTCTAAAAATTTCTAAAAAACAGTTTTTAAACACCATTATTGCTGGTTTTCTGTTCCTTACATTCGGTAACGGAGTAGTGGTCTGGGCACTCAAGTATGTAGATAGCGGGTTTGCCGCATTGGAAATCTCCGCACAGCCTTTGGTGGTACTACTGCTAATGCTTATTCTTCAAAATAAAAAAATTCAGCCTATGTCCTTGGTTGGTGTAGGTTTGGGTGTTATCGGCATTTACTTGCTGGTTAGTCAACAACAAATTATCAACCAAGAAGGAGCCGTGCTAGGAATGGTCCTTATTTTTGCTTGTATGCTAAGTTGGGCCTATGGAAGTTTGTTCGTAGGTAAGGCAGATTTACCTTCCAATTACTTTGTAAATACGGGCTACCAAATGGTAACAGGTGGAATACTACTTTTTATAATTAGTCTGGTTTTAGGAGAACAGTGGATTTCTCCTTTAGAGTGGAGCATACCTGTGAAATGGTCTATGTTTCTATTAATCATATTCGGCAGTATTGTAGCCTTTACCTCATTTAATTATTTATTACGTTCCGTTTCCCCTGAAAAGGTAGCGACTTCCTCCTATGTGAATCCGATTATAGCTATGCTTTTAGGTTGGTACTTTTTAAATGAAGAGATTACGACACAGTCGGCCATTGCAGCCTTGGTATTACTGACTGGTGTTTATTTCATCAATACGAAGAAAAAACTAACCCTGTTTTCTAGGTTTTCTTCATCGAAACCCAAAGCTTAAAGTGCTATTTCTGTAAGCGCCACAACGTCTCCTTCAGATAGCCCTTCCACAGTAATTTTCCCAACACGTACACGAACTAGTCTTAAGGTTGGAAAGCCTACGTAAGCTGTCATTTTACGTACCTGACGGAATTTTCCTTCGGTTATACTAATGGAAATCCAAGATGTAGGCCTATGTACGCCAATACGCAGTTTTTGATGCGCCGTTGGTAAAAAATCTGGTGGTGCTATCATTTCTGACAAACATGATTTTGTTGTGTAGGTATTTCCTAAGACACCAATGGTAACGCCCTTTCTTAATTGTTTTAAGGCATCTTCCGTAATAACGCCATCTAATTGTGCGTAATATTCTTTTTCTATTTTACTGCTGTTAATTTCGTTACTGAGTTTACCGTCGGTAGTTAGAAGTAGTAAACCTTCTGATTTTTCATCCAAACGGCCAATTGGCATGGTGCCTTCTGGAAATTGAAACAGCTCCGATAAAAATCTTTTTTTTCGCAATTGGCGTTCTTCCCCTGATGTAATCTGACTTAATACACCAACAGGTTTGTATGCTCTATAATGATCATGTTTCTTTTCCATAGTTAAAGTTCCAAAGGTACAATGGTATTAAATAATGAACATACAGTTCTATTTAAGTTTTGTTGATTACATTTAGGTTAACGATTTATTGTTAATCAAAACTAACGCCAGTGTTTACTTCCACCGTTCCTAAAATTGTTCTATGTTTCATTACGTCTATTTTTGTTTCCTCACTTGTTTTTTCACAAGGTTTCGAAGGATATTATAGATTCCCAGACATTCATAACAATACGATTGTGTTTTCTGCGGAAGGAGATTTATGGACGGTATCACTGCAAGGTGGTTTGGCACAGCGCCTCACTTCACATCAAGAAGAAGAAGGTTTCGCGGCGTTTTCACCCGATGGTACTCAAATTGCGTTTTCTGCTAGTTATGAGGGCCCCACCGAGGTATACACCATGCCTATTAAGGGCGGTTTGCCCGTAAGGTGGACCTATGAGGCTGATGCTTCCGTTGTAAATACATGGACACCTGATGGTAGAGTAGTCTATCAAACACGAGCATTTGCTAAGGTTCCGGATAATCAACTGGTCACTATAGACCTAGTCACCAAAGAAAAATCGAGAATTGCCTTAGCTCAGGCGAGTGAAGCCTCTTTCGATGATACGGGCAATACTGTATACTTTGTAAGGCCAGCGTACCATCGCAATGTAACCAAAAGATATAAAGGCGGTACGGCTAGGCAGTTGTATAAATTCACGAAAGGGACAACGGAGGCTATAAAGTTAACCAATGACCATACAGGAGAAAGTCACCATCCCATGTGGTCTGAAGGAAGAGTATATTTTATATCCGATAGAGATGGTACGATGAATATTTGGTCAATTGACGATACTGGAGGAGACTTAAAACAACATACCACACATACCGAATTTGATGTTCGCTATGCGAATATTTCTAATGGAAATATTGTTTACCAGATGGGGGCGGACCTTTGGCAGTATAATGTTACGGCAAACAAAGCCAACAAGATCAACATTCATTTGGTATCAGATTTAGATCAACTTAGAGAAAAATGGGACGAAAATCCAATGCAGTATGTTACTTCTGTCCACCCCGATGCAAAGGGAGAACATGTGGTGATTACCGCTAGAGGTAGGGTATTTGTTGCGCCAACAAAAGACGGTCGCTTTATTTCTTTTACAGAAAATAAAAGTGTTCGGTTTAGAGATGCAGTTTTTTCATCTAACGGAAAGGATATTTATACCTTATCTGATGAGACTGGTGAGTTTGAATTCATTAGCATGCCATCAAACGGTATGGGTAGTCAGAAACAAATCAGTAAAGATGGTGATGTGCTTCGGTTTAGGGGAATACCCTCACCGGATGGACGTTGGATTGCTTATTCCGACCTAGAAAACAATATGTATACGCTTGATATTAAAAATGGTACAAGCAAAAAGATATCAACGAACCAAGAGCGCATTTCGGAATATGAATGGTCTCCAGATTCCAAATGGTTAGCCTTTGTGCAGAATGCGGCCAATACGATGGCCCAAATCAAGATTTATAATGTTGATTCAGGAAATTCCTTTGACCTTACCACGGACAGAGCAAATAGTGGCAGTCCTAGATGGAGCCCAGATGGCAAATTTATTTATTTCCTGTCGGATAGAAGTTTTACGTCCTTGGTCCGAAGTCCATGGGGTCCTAGACAACCAGAGCCCTATTTTGATGCCAGTGAAAAACTATATCATATAGCGTTACAAAAAGGAACAAGATCTCCCTTTAGGCAAGCCGATGAGCTAGAGATAGCTTCTAAAGAACCTATTACCGGTGACACTGCCAAAAAGAAGGGTAAAAAAGATACCGACGAAGCTAAGGAAAAAGCTGTGGTAGTAACCATTGACCAAAACGGGATTAAAGAGCGTATACAAGAAGTACCTATTAAGGCAGGGAATTACAGTCAATTAGAAGTTAATACCAAAGCGATATATCTTGTTTCCAGCGAAACCGGACTTAATGCCAAAGATCATTTATCCGTTATAAAAATAGGAAATGAGGATGTTGAACTCAGTACT
Organism: uncultured Maribacter sp.; assembly: GCA_964569345.1. Taxonomy (GTDB): domain Bacteria; phylum Bacteroidota; class Bacteroidia; order Flavobacteriales; family Flavobacteriaceae; genus Maribacter. Next base: position 4,646 of record CAZMUV010000068.1, read on the forward strand.
ATCATTAGTGATATTGACAGCTATGAGTTAACGGGTAATGGAGAAAAAATTCTGGTTTTAAAACAAAAAAACATGTACATGGTTGAAGCCGGTACGAGTGAGTTAAAAGATATTTCAAAAAACAAGATTGATGTAACTGGATGGCGTTTTGCCATTACCCCTAAAGAAGACTGGAAACAGATTTTTACGGATGCATGGCGCATGGAACGTGATTATTTTTACGATAAAAATATGCATGGTGTGGATTGGGATGCGATGCATGCCAAATATATGCCACTGGTAGATAGGGTTACCACGCGTAATGAATTATCAGACCTTATTGGTCGTTTTGTCGGCGAACTATCAGCATTGCACACCAGTGTACGTGGAGGCGACACGAGAAGTGATGAAAAGAATATTGCGGTTGCTAGTTTAGGAGGGGAATTTAGTCGCGATGTGGAAAATGGTGGGTACCGTATAGATTATATTTATAAGGTAGACCCTGACTATCCAGATGGTAGATCTCCTTTAGATGACCCGTATTTGGATGTTCGTACCGGCGATATTATAACCAGTATCAATGGTGTTCCTGCTTTGTCAGCCATAGATATTGGGGCACTTATTCGAAACCAAGTAGGCAAACAAGTGCGATTGAAGATTAAGCGGGATGCTGTCTCTCGAGATATTATTGTTACCCCTATTGCCTCTTCAAATAACCTACGTTATAGTGACTGGGAATATGGTAAACGTTTAGAAGTAGAGGAAAAAGGGGAAGATGAAATTGGATACCTACACCTTCGTGCTATGGGTTCTAATGATATTAGTCAATTCTATCGGGAGTTCTATCCTATTTTTAATAAATCAGGATTAATCGTAGATGTGCGATTTAACCGTGGAGGGAATATTGATAGTTTCATCCTAGAAAAATTAATTAGAAAAGCTTGGATGTATTGGAAAGCAAGGGCAGGGGAACCGTATTGGAATATGCCCTATGCTTTTAGGGGCCACATTGTTGTGCTTGTTAATGAAAATACCTATTCTGATGGGGAAGCCTTTGCAGACGGGTTTAAAAAACTTGGTTTGGGAACTACGATTGGAACGCGAACCTGGGGCGGTGAAATATGGCTCAATAGTGGTAACAGGTTAAGTGATAATGGCCTGGCAAGAGCTCCTATGATTGGTGTTTACGGTGATAACGGAGAATGGTTGATAGAAGGTCATGGCTTTGTGCCGGACATTGAGGTTGATAATTTACCGCATGCTACCTTTAATGGGCAAGATGCGCAACTTGATGCAGCTATACAGCACCTTCAAAAGTTAATTAAAGAAGACCCACGCGAGGTGCCAGATCCACCAGCATATCCAGATAAATCATTTGATTCGAATTCAAAATCCAAGAAACAGTAGTTTCGTATAACGTCCTGTTAACAGTTTCAATAGCGCTTGTCATAATACGATATACATGGTCCAGGTGTGTTGAATTTAGACTCGATTATCTTGTGAGCTCTGTTTTTGCATAGTGATACGTCTTATGAAATAGTACTAAATAAGATTTAGATACGTTGTTATAGACTAAAACAAAAGCTATGACCTCGTTAAAATCACTTTTTATCCTCTTTCTGTTATGTCCTTTTCTACAATTTGCGCAAATAGAGGAAAAATGGAATACAGAAATACCAACAGATATTCTATGGCAGGAGGTCACTGGTTTGGGAAATCTTATAGTAAGCTCACGAGAAGGACTCATTGGATTGGACGCTGAGACTGGCGAGATTGTTTGGAGCAAGCGAGCTCATGGTAATCTAGGTAGAGCGGCTTTTGAAGAGCTTCCCAATAGTCCATTTTTTACTGTTACAAACGAAAATACACTACATCTTATGGACCAGTTTAGTGGACAAGAAGTATTTAATTCTGCGGATGCGGGACTTAAGGAGATTGCGAGCTACTTTTTGTTATATGATTCAAATACAATTCTTGTCGCAGGGACAGGCTGGAGCGAAGAACCATTAATGGTGTCCGCAAACATGTCCGATGGAAGCGTTTCCTGGACTTTAGAAGAAAAATTCGGAAGTATTATCAATGTAAATGAACTTGAAAACCAAGAGCTACTTATTGTAACACTATTCAATAACTACAAAGTGAATGTAGACACGGGTACTATTATTTGGAAAAATACAAATTCGAAGGAAAATGCCCAATTAGATAATCTAACAGGATTAGGGGCTTTAATAAAGGAAGCTGCAGAAAACATGGCACAAGACATGGACATTCAACTTCGTTATTATGAACCTCAAGGAAGTGAAGTATTCTATTTAGGAACCCAAAGGGAAGGGCAAACAGGAGCGACTACAACGACCGGAACACCAAAAATAAAATATACAAGTCAATTTAACGCCTATAACACCAATGATGGGAGTTTGATTTGGGACACGCCATTAGAAGTTAAAGGAGCCTTGAGTCATGTTAGCTTTTTAGATAATGGACTACTTGTGTTACCCGATGATGGAAACCGTACCAAAATAAACCTATTTGATTATCAAACCAAAGAAGGTCTTTGGGGAAAGAAAGGCCGTGGTATCAAAATCAAAGGAGGAATTTACGATTATTTAGATGCAGGCAATGGTATTCTATTGGTTTCAAGAACGGATAATAAGGATTTTTTAAATTTTTTAGACCCTATAACTGGAGCCATAACGTTTGAAAAGCCAGTAAAAGTTGATGGTACCGTGGTAGGTATTGTACCACTAGCCAATTCAATCTTATATCTTACGACCTCGTCCATGAATATTTTAGATCAGAATACAGGTATGCTAAAGTGGGAAAATAGTATTCAGACCAGTCCAAACCTTACCGCTGAGCGCGATGGTAAAATATACGCTTACGATTATGGTTCTGGATTGATAAACGTTGTGGATATGACCTCTGGAGAACTTAATGAACTATCGAATGAACAGTTGGCGTTCGACGGGAGGGAAACCCCAAGACAATTAGAAATAATGGAAGATGGTATTTTTCTATATTCCGATCAGAATGTTGCTAAATTTAATTTTGATGGGTCCCTCAGTTTTCAAGAATACTATGCCGCTCCAAAAGAAGCAGGCTGGAAACGTGCACTGTTGTATGCTGAATCCGTCAGAGCAACCTATATAAGTGCCGCATCCTATTATGTATCAGGAAGTATAGCTGCTGTGGAAGTGGACATACATAAGGAAAACGCTGTTGCCGGGCAGATGGCATCTCAAATAGGTGACGCTTATGGTGCATTAGGAAATGCGGCTTCTAGCTATGCTATGGAAGGTTTTAAGCGTGCAAACGCTAGACTTAAAGCCACAACACAAGGAAGGGATTTTATGTTTATCATGTCAAAAAAAGAAAAGAATGTGGTCCTATTAAAAGTAAGTAAACTTACAGGTGAAGTTGAAGGTGATATAGACCTTGGAAAGGACCGTGAACCTATATACGCCGTTGACGACATTACTGGCCAAGTATATTATCAAACATCAAAAACGGGACTTACCTCTTATTTTGTGAATTAGTATCGGTTTAATAGATAATGGAGTTAGCAAAGGTGGTGAAAATCAAACTAAAGAATATGAGAAGTACACTATTTTACGTGTTGTTATTAATTGTCTTCGTTTTCCAGAACGTACATGCTCAGGAAGATTTTAGTATTCCACCATCGGTTAAAACAATTGATTATGCGAATCGGGAGCTTACTTTTTCTGAAATAACGATGAATGGTCAAAAAACAAACTATTTAGCAGTAGAAAAAGGAGAAACGGTAAACATCAAGACTAGGATAACATCCAAACATGTTGGGGATTATTGCCCAGGCTGTATAGTGCAGGTGTATTGGGGTATTAGAGACTATACCTCGGTTTGTGCTAAAAGTTTTGGTGGTTATCGATTCACAAAAAAGAAATCGAAGCATACGTTTCAGGCCCCTACGAAAGAGGGTATTTATTATATTACAATGGGGGGAACATTAGAGTACTCCTGTAAAAACAATAATCAGCGGCCTAGATGCGAATCTAAATATGCTTTTGCTGTTTTAAAAGTTGGTACTCCTCAACTTGATAAAAAAATTACACTTGAAAAAGTAAAAAGGGACGTTGGTATAGTATTGAAAACTACTTTGGTCAAATCGGGGCCCTTTGGCGAATTAAATAAAATAGAATGGTTTTTTGAAGGAGAGAAACTTCCTTATGATGACCTAGAGGAAATACCTGTTAGCGAGTTTGGAAACTATAGGGCACGATGGTCTAATTGTTTAACTAGTGTTGAAGAATCGATTGATTATGTTTCAAATGAGGAAGAAATAGCAGATAATCTGTCTGTTGTTCAAGATTTTAGTGATGAAGAAATAGAGCGTAAACCTGCTGTGAATCAGGACTCGTTGCCTATTGATGTTGCAAAAGATACTTTAGATATTGATAGCACGGACATAGCCGTGTTAATAGAGAAGAACAATAAGTTTGTTTTGAAAAACCTCATCTTTGACTTGGACAAAGCGGCTATTAGACCAGAAGCTAAAACAGTATTGAATCAGCTGGCGCAAATTATGAAGAATCAGCCCACTATGGAAATTCTCTTGGAAGGGCACACCGCTATTGGAAACGCGAGACAAAATAGAATTTTATCAGAGAGAAGGGTGGCGTCTACCAAAACTTACCTTGTTAACCAGGGTGTTGCCAAAAGGAATATCCAAACGAAAGGCTGGGGCCAGCAAAAACCTTTAATTGTGACCAGAGATATAGAAAAAGGAAGAATAAACAGAAGGGTTGAAATTCAAGTTTTAGCCAGATAATCTCTTTCTTTCCAAATATTTTGAAAATTGGAACATATTTAAATTATTCGTTCTGTGGGTAATCTATTTAATCCCCCCATAGCTATAGGAATAAATTACTACCGTCTTTCGTAGGGTGACATATCTGGCTTCACTTTGTATTTCGAGCGCTTAGTACCTTGGAAAATTTCAGGTATTCGAAATCTCATGAATTTATGTTGTTTTCTAAAAACACTTTGTTTAAAAACTTTTCTATTCTAAGAATGAGCTTACCTATTTGGGAAACTTCCTTTAAGATTGCGCATTAGTAAGGCCTAGTTAACGTTCATGCGTACAATTAAAAAATAACCATTCGAGCCTACATGTGTGCTTAAGCTATTAAAAATATCCCTTGAGTAACTAAAATAGATCACTTCTGGTTTTATGATGTAGCACTTGAATATTTAGTCCATACGATTAAAACAATTACACTTCAACATTTTTAAGTAATATGGCCTTTAATTATTATATTTAGTAAATAAATGCTTCCCCGGGCTAAAAGGTTGAACTAGCAGCAAACATTTTCATTTCCCCAAAAATTACGTCGTAGTAGAAATTACTTGAGTAAATGTGCGCTTTTATGCGGATTTTATTACTTAAAAGAAGCAGGATGAATTTATGATTATAAGGGAATTAAAAGTTGAAACTAAACAGAGAGAATGCACAACTTTTACAATACAATTATCAATTTATAAAAAATATGAAATGGAATGATTAAGCATACTTTTTTTATACTTCTTGTACTCCTAATGACAACGCACTTGCAATCAGTGTTTGCTCAAGAGCAAAAAATAGCCTTCGAAAAATACGGAGTAGCCGAAGGCCTCCCAGAAGAATATGTGGGTAATATAATACAAGACAACCAAGGGTTCATTTGGTTAACGACCCAAAATGGCTTGGTTAGGTACGATGGCTATGATTTTAAGGTTTATAAAGAGATCAAACACGAAACAGATGGCAGCACTTTAAAAATTGGGAACGCTAATAGTGGGCTTGTAAAAACAAAGGAGGGTAAGTTTTGGATGGGTTATTTGGACTCAGATGAAATTTTTTCTTTTGACCCAAGTACCGAAAGAGGGCGTAGGTATAAACCTCAGTTTAAAGATTCGCCAGAAATACCTACAACAGATACCCAAATGTTATTTGAGGATGCTCAAAACAATGTTTGGTTCTTAAACCATGCACAAGACACCTCGGCGCTTGCCCGTTTTAATACAAAAACAGAAATCGCAAAAGCGTATCCTTATGAAGACACATTTAGAAATAATGTGATAGGCCTACAGAATCTTGTCTACTCTAAAATTGACAGTAGTTTATGGTACGTAGAATCTTCTGGAAATCTTAAGGTATGGACATTCGAAAATGACGATTTTGAATTGATTGTTCCTTCTGGCGCAAAAATACCGGGCACCGAGATTAAGGATACGCTTATTTCATTAAATACCTTGAATAGTGACAATTTTTTATTGATAGGAAAACATGGCCTATATATTTGGGATCCGGTTACACGACAAAGCATAACACAGTACACCACTAATGGAGATAACGAGAATTCTTTGCCTGATGCCGAAGTGCAGTTTGCTTTTGCAGACTTCTATGGCCGGTATTGGGTTATGCATGTAAATAATGAAATAACCATCATTGACCCTAAAAACGATAGCTATACCCGTTTATCATTTGGTCAAGGTGCTTTAAATTTTGATACCGGTTATAAAAATATTGACCTTATTATACCAGGTGAACAAAATAAAGAAAGGATATCATTTGCTTTACTATCTAATTTGTATAGTGAAAACCGAGATCCTGCGCACTTCATGGTATATGAATTTAGTACGAAATCCTTTACGTACTATGATTCAAAATTTAATGATCAAAACAATCCAAATAGTCCTGTCTTATTCCAAAAGTCATTTATGGATAACTCAGGGCTATCTTGGTTATTTTATCGTCCAGGCTTTTACAAAGAGTCTCCTAAAACTAGACAAATAGCGCTTTTAAGAAATGACCCAAAAAACCCTTTTAGCATACCATCTGATACCATCATACAACTTTTTGAAGATAGTAAGAAAAGACTATGGGTAGGAACGCCATCTGACATCGCTTTAAAAAAACCAAATGGTAATTTTCAACGGATTGGCACTGCTAAGAACGAAGCGACTTTAAGTCTTAGTTATTACAACAAATTTTATGAAGATTCAAAGGGCACCCTATGGTTAGGCACAAATGGGCAGGGCCTATATCGCTATCAAGAAGTGCAAGAAAAATTTAAAAAAGTAGCTATTATTTCGAATATAAAATATAAAAAGAACAAACTTAAAGTCGAGGCAATACAAGAAGATTCCGATGGTAGTTTATGGGTGTCCGTTTATAATCGCGGGGTTTACCTGTTGGATAGAAGCACTGGTGAAATAAGAGAAAAATATGAGCTTGCCAAAAAAGAAGAACACGGTCTGTTTAGCGATCGGATTACTAATCTATTCCTCGATTCAAGAGGTGCTATTTGGCTGGGTGATGCTAGAGATAATTCTTTTGGGCTTTTTAAATATCTTCAAAAAGAAAAACGCTTCAAACACTATAGGTATGACCCTAAAGATTCACTTTCAGTGAGCAATAATGAAATTCGATTTATTACAGATGATGATTTAGGTCGCATGTGGGTAGGTACAGATGGTGGGTTAAACCGCTATGATCATGAAAGGGATGTTTTTTATCACAATACCAGTTCCAATATGCCAGCTATCAATTCTTATGCAAAGTCAAAGAATGGAAAATTATGGATTGGCACCTACAGTGGGGGCGGTTTAGCGCTGGTGGGGCCAGGAGTAAATGACGTTGCCTTTTTTGGGGAATCAAAAGGCCTTTTACATAATGATATTCTGGAAGATTTTAAAATCGTATCTGACGATTTGGGTCAATTATGGTTGCCTACTGCAAGGGGACTTTCTGTTTTTGATACCAAGTCAACCTCCTTTAAAAGCTATTTTAATCAAGACGGTTTTCAGCAATACCCTGAAACTTTCATGGTAAGTGTAAAAACCCATAATGGTGATATCTGGATGGGTAGCAGAGATGGCAATGGCCTCAACAGAATTCGACCAAAAAATTTCATAAAAAAAGACAGTACACCCCCATCGGTTGTAATCACGGCAATGGGCATTAACAAAAATCGTTATGATGCCCCAGATGGGACACTCTTTAAAAAAGCAGTGGGGTATACAGATGCTATTAGCCTTAATCACGATCAAAAAGATCTTAGTTTTGAGTTTGTGGCATTACACTACCTGCGTTCAGCTGACAATCTGTATTCATGGAAATTAGAAAATTATGATACGGAATGGACACCATCTTCTAAAGAGCGCCAAGCCAGATACACCAACCTTTCTCCGGGCACCTATACCTTTAGAGTTAAAGGATCAAATGCCGATGGAGTTTGGAACGAAGAAGGAGTAAGTATAGAGGTTACTATCCACCCTCCATGGTGGCTTAATTGGTGGGCCTATCTATGTTATATAACTGTTATCGGTGGTAGTATTTTTGTCTTTTATAGGTTTAAAATTAATCAAAAGTTACAAAAAGTGGAAGCACTTCGCTTAAAGGAACTGGATGCAGTTAAAACTAGATTGTATACCAATATTACGCACGAATTTCGTACTCCGTTAACTGTAATTCTGGGTATGGCACAGCAAATACTGGAGCATCCAAATGAGCATTTTAAGGAAGGATTGAATATGATTGCCCGTAATGGCCGTAATTTGCTTATGCATGTCAATCAACTACTGGATCTAAGTAAGTTGGAAAACGGTAAGTTAAACTTGCAGTATAAGCAAGCGGATATTGTGTCCTATCTGAAATATATAACAGAAAGCTTCCACTCTTTGGCTGAGAATAAAGGCATTCAGATTCACTTTCTTACGGATAAAGATGAGCTGATTATGGATTTTGACGAAGCGAGATTACAGCAGATAGCTTCCAACCTTATCGCTAACGCAGTCAAATTTACACCAAATGGAGGCCATATCTATATTTCAACGGGTGATAAGGACAATCGTTTTATCCTTAAAATCAAAGACACTGGTATTGGAATTGGAAAAGCTGATCTACCTTATGTTTTTGACCGTTTTTATCAATCGGATAGTTCCCATACCCGTCATGGGGAGGGTACAGGTATTGGATTAGCGCTTACACGTGAGCTGGTAAAGCTCATGGAGGGGGCTATTTCGGTAAAAAGTTACAAACGTAAAGGTGCAGAGTTTAAAGTAACTCTACCAATACATCATAATTCAGAATTTGGGGAACCGGGAATAGAAATTCCCTTTTCAAAAACAAATAGCAATAGCGAAGACTCCGTATTAATTGAGGAAACCACCTTCCCCTTCAAGTCAACAGGTGAATTTAACGAGGATAATGATCTTCAAGAAGCCCCACTTGTATTGATTGCGGACGACAATGACGATGTTCGTAATTATATCGCGTCTTGTCTTGTAAAGGAGTATGGTATAAAAATTGCTAAAAATGGCGCGGAATGTGAAACTATAGCTAAAGATGTAATTCCAGACTTGATAGTGCTAGATGTAATGATGCCTTTCAAGGATGGTTTTGAGGTTTGTAAGCTATTGAAAACCGATGAGCGAACGAGCCATATACCAATTATTATGCTAACCGCCAAAGCGGATATGGATAGCAGGTTGGAAGGTTTGGAACTAGGAGCTGATGCTTATCTCACAAAACCATTTCATAAGAAAGAGTTGTTGACCCGCATTACCAACCTACTTTCTATTCGGCTACAATTACAAAAGTACTATCGCTCCTCATTAGAGCATGGACTTTCTGCAGGTATGAAAGATATAAAAGCAAATGACTTGGCCAGCTCAAATCAAGTAGCTCCTAAATCTAAATTAATTGCTGATCAAGGAGATTCCCATAATCCAAGTATTCCTTATGACCTTAGTTTAGAAAATACTTTTGTGATAAAAGCTAAGAATGAAATTGAAGCGCACTTGGCAGAAGAAGAATTTAACGTTGAAAAACTCTGTAGATTATTGGCATTAAGCAACTCACAGGTGCATCGTAAATTGTCGGCCTTAACGGGGCTTTCCGCTACCCATTTTATTCGTTATGTTCGATTGATAAAGGCAAAGGAGATGATGGTCGATTCGAGATTTAAAATTTCAGCGATTGCACTAGACTGCGGTTTTAATGATCCAGCCTATTTTAGCCGAGTATTCAAAAAAGAATTTGGCATTTCACCACAACAATGGCGAAATGAAAATACCGAAGTATAGGGTTCATAAAACCTTAATTGATAAATTAGGTATTTCGAGGTAAGATTTGCTGCATAACATGCTCTTGTAATTTTATTGCAAACCAGCGTTTTTAAAATAAAAAAACATTGGGCCTTAAAAAATGAAACCTTTGGCCTGTTTAAGCATGCTTAGTCCTATTCATGCAAGCTATGTCCAAGCGTTTTTTTTAAAAAAAAACCATTTTTATCTAGTATTTAATTTAACCAATACTAAAACTAAAAGTATGAGAACAATTTGTAAAAATGGTATGATGTCCATCTTAAGATTGGCACTGCTAACAACAATTTTAATGGCGGTTTCCTGTTCAACGGAATCCATAAGTGATTACGAAACAACCGATTTAACTGCTACTACTGCCAAAGCTAAAAAACCAAGACCTATTAAAAACAATTATGTAGGTGTTGATAGAGCAGATGGTTCTGGATCCGATTTCTCGGGCAACATGTCACATGTAGGTAAATATACTGGCCAGACCCTTACCACCTCTTTTGAATTTAATGCAGATTTCACGGGGGGTATCCAGACCAGTGACGACACTGTAGTGGCTGCGAACGGAGATTTAATCTACACCAAGTCAGAGACGGTAATTACATTTTCACCTGAAACTGGACCTGGTGGCGATCAAACCTTTTCTGCAGGAACCTATGCAGGTGGTTTTGATATAGTAGGCGGCACAGGTCGTTTTGAGGGTGCAACGGGAAGAATGGATTTGGACAATGGTGTGTTCGGTGGAGGGATAGCCAAACATAATGCCGAAGGCACTATTACTTATTAATCATTTTTTCTGACGATTAAAAACCAGCGCATAGCGCTGGTTTTTTGGTTTAGAGGGTACCTTCAGAATAATATAGTCTGGAATTAAAGAGACGAACCTTTAATAGAGGCATTAACACGCCATGAGGTGTAAATGGGTTCTAATTCCCTTAGAAAATTAAATTGAACCTAAGGATAACTTGAATAAAGGACCTCCCTAACGCTTTCTAACTGGTCAGAAAAATGAGCGGTAAAGAGGATTACTTCTTTTCACAATAGGGACAGATTTCTTTGGACCAAATACTTTTTTTAATGAATTTCGGTACCGGTGATAAACGATAAAGTACCTAGACCAATACAGTTCTTCTTCCTTTCAACGATGACACGGCAACTTAATATTAGGGGATAACAGTTTAAAAGCACTTGATACCAGTGGTTTAGTGAAGGTATTTGAAATCTTGAATTAGCACTTATTCTCGTATTTAAGGTCAAAACAAAGAGTTTAGAGTGAATTTTAACGAATCTTAAAACATTTCCACAGCAAAAATTAATGTTACCCGCCCATACTACTATCTAGATGCCCAAATAATGGTACTTAGTCTATTTAACTAATACACTAAAGGAGTATAATAGTTTAATCTTTTTACTCAAATGCATTCTCAGTCCTTGTCGTACAATCTAAGTACAAGTCTTTTTTAATAGAAAAATATAGTTTTGGTCAATCCTTTGTTCATGTGGTGCTTTGATAGTGCTAAGGTCATAAAACACTTAGTGAATTCTAGGATATATGTGTAACCTTATTAAACGAAAACCTTATGAAAACATTTGATCGATTATTGGCAATGCCAATTTTGAAATTCTTCTTATTTGCTATGCTGCTCCTTACTTTTTCCTGTAGCGATGATGACACGGTAGAAGTACCTGAAGAAGAAGTAGAAGTGCCTGAAGATGAACCTGAGGAAGAGGTTACTGAGCCTCCATTAACGTATGTTTTATCAGAGCTGGCCAGTGGTGCTGTGCTTAAAGGAGCCAATGGCATGAACTTTGCCCCAGATGGCAATCTTTACGTTGCCAGTTTTATTGCTAAAGAAATTATTGTAATGAATAAGCAAACGGGCGATATTATTACCCGTTTAGGAGAAGAAATGGGGGTAAATAGTCCTGATGATCTTGTGTTTGGGCCAGATGGTTCCCTCTATTGGACCAATACACTTACTGGAGAAGTAGGACGGATGGAACCTGATGGGGCTGTGACCACACAGTTTTTGGCACCGGGAGTTAACCCTATCACATTCTCTTCTGATGGACGCCTTTTTACAGCACTCGATTTTCAAGGAGACGGGCTATATGAGCTTGATCCTAATCTTATTGATACTCCTCGCCCCATCATTGTAGCCACACCCGAAAACCCTTTCCCGCTTGGCTTTTTCAATGCCTTTGATTTTGGTGCCGACGGGCGCCTATACGGTCCATTATTTGCAGCTGGCTTGGTAATCAGTGTTGACGTAGGTAATCCAGGCGACCCTGTTTCAATGAGCCCTTTTACCGATGGCACCGTTCAAGTTGTGGCAGGTGGGTTCACGGATCCTGTTGCCGCAAAGTTTGATGCGGAAGGAATTCTTCATCTATTGGATCAAACAGGAGAGGTTTTTAAGATAGATATAATGACAGGTGAATCAACCTTGTTCGCTACCCTTCAACCAGGGTTAGATAATCTAGCCTTTGACGCTGATGGAGCGCTATATATTTCAAACGCTGACCAAGGATGGGTGGCAGAATTACTTCCAAACGGAACGCTTCGCGAGATAAGCGCAGGAGGAATGATAGCACCTCAAGGCCTTGCCGTTATGCCAGGTGCCAATAATCAGGACGCTTTGTTCGTTGCCGATCTTTTCAGATTGCGACAGTTAAATGGTGGTACTGGTGAAGAAGAAAATAGTTACAAAGGCTTTCTAGTACCTGCAGAGGGTTCACTGACCTTGCCTTTTAATGTATCAGCAGATGGTAGTAACCTCATCATTTCTTCCTTTTTTGGGGCTAATGTTCAAGTCTGGAATCCGGAAACGAATGAGGTCTTAGAGAATTTTCCTTTGGGAGTTCCTATCGACGCCGTTCGATTCAAGGAAGATATTGTAGTCTCTGATCTTGGTCTAGGTGGCGTGGTCTGGGCAAGTGATAATTCCATAATACTTCCCATAGATGGAGCAACCGTATTTGCGCCTGGTGGTTTGGCAACAGATGGCGAAACCGTATGGGTAGCTGACTGGGGAACAGGAGTGATATGGCAAATAGGTTTTGACGGAAATACGCCAGGGACACCAGTTCCTCTTGCATCTAATCTATTGAATCCGGAAGGATTGGCCTATGATATGGATGGCGGTCTGTTGGTAGTAGAAACGGGTGCTTCCCGTCTTTCCCGTATCGACTTGGCCACTGGAGAAGTGACCGTAATTATGGAGGGTCTCGAACTTAGCGGGCCTGGGCTGGAAGCGGCTCCTCCAACTTGGTTATTCGATGGTGTGACCGTTGGTTCATCCGGAGATATCTATGTTTCAGGTGGTGGAGCGAATGTTATCTACCGCATCAGTAAAGAATAAGTTCAATTAAATCTTTGAAGTAGGAGTTGCCAATTAAAAGCGTTGCGACCTCTTATTCAGGAATAAAAACTCTTTCATTGTTTAAGAGCTTTGAAAGAGTTTTATTAGTTTTTCTTAAGTGAGTACTTTTAAAAAAGGTGTAAGTATTAAATTCTTACTCCATATAAAACATTCCGATGTAGGATGTATTATTATGTAAACGCTTAAATAAAAAAGAGACCATCCAAAACAATGTAGATAGCCTCTTTATTTAAATGAAATTTGATTTTTATTTCAATTAGCTGGGAAATAGGATGTGTTTTGGTCAAGTATAAAAGTAGTATAGTATTTGATAAACACATCCCATTTTCATTCAACAAATTTACTATCCAATCGAAATATTAAAGTACGAAACTAGTTACTCAGCTTCCACAGAAAGAACATCTGCTAGCTCCAAGTCCTTGTTCATGTCATTAGTAACTGGCACAGAATCCTTTAGGG
>CAZMUV010000069.1:0-18542 GCA_964569345.1 uncultured Maribacter sp.
ATTCCGTTAAAGCGTTTTTGACAATGTTGACTTAATTGGATACCAGATGCTAAATGTTCTTCTGTTTCGTCCACCTTCCAAATTACAACGGATATATGATGGCTTACAGCTATTGTTTTGTAAAGAGGCATGAGATTTATTGTCTTTTTTGTATTTTTGCATCGCAATAATAAAAGCGATTCGGTTAAGAACGAAAGTAAAAAGAAAAAAAGATATGAGCACCAAAACTATTCCATTTGTACCCTATAAAGTAAAAGATATTAGCCTTGCTGGTTGGGGAAGAAAAGAAATTGAATTGGCCGAAGCAGAAATGCCTGGACTAATGGCATTACGAGAGGAGTACAATAACGAACAACCTTTGAAAGGCGCACGTATTGCAGGCTGCTTACACATGACAATACAAACAGCGGTGCTTATAGAAACTTTGGTTGCCCTTGGAGCAGACGTTACTTGGAGTTCTTGCAATATATTCTCTACACAAGACCAAGCAGCAGCTGCTATAGCGGAAACAGGTGTTCCTGTATATGCTTGGAAAGGAATGAACGAGGAAGAATTTGATTGGTGTATAGAACAGACCTTATTCTTTGGCGAGGACAGAAAACCGTTAAATATGATTTTGGATGATGGAGGTGACCTTACCAACATGGTACTTGATAGATATCCGGAATTGGCTGCTGGTATTAACGGATTGTCCGAAGAAACGACTACTGGTGTTCACAGATTATACGAACGCGTAAAGAATGGCACCTTACCTATGCCTGCTATCAACGTAAACGATTCTGTTACTAAATCTAAATTTGACAACAAATACGGATGCCGCGAAAGTGCTGTAGATGCCATACGTAGAGCAACGGACACGATGCTTGCAGGCAAAAAGGTAGTAGTAGCTGGTTATGGTGATGTTGGAAAAGGAACCGCTGCTTCTTTTAAAGGTGCGGGATCTATAGTAACGGTTACGGAAATCGACCCAATTTGTGCCCTACAGGCTTGTATGGATGGTTTTGAAGTGAAAAAATTGGAGAATGTTATTGGCAAAGCCGACATCGTAATCACAACCACAGGAAATAAGGACATTATTAGAGCGGAACATTTTGAAGCATTAAAAGATAAAGCCATCGTTTGCAACATCGGACATTTTGATAATGAAATCGATATGAGTTGGTTGAACAAAAACCATGGCGCTACGAAGGATGAAATAAAGCCGCAAGTAGATAAATATACCATTGACGGTAAAGACATTATAATTTTGGCCGAAGGGCGATTGGTAAACCTAGGATGTGCTACAGGACACCCAAGTTTTGTAATGAGCAACTCCTTCACTAACCAGACTTTGGCACAAATAGAGCTATGGAAGCACAAGGACAACTATGAAAATGATGTGTACATGCTGCCAAAGCACTTGGACGAAAAAGTTGCTAAACTACACCTATCTCGTTTAGGGGCGGAACTTACAGAACTGGCACAATACCAAGCTGAATATATTGGCGTAACTGTAGAAGGACCTTTTAAGCCTGAATATTACAGGTATTAATCTCAAATTAAAAAACAGGAAAGCCCTTATCCCAATTTTGGAATAAGGGCTTTCTATTTAAGACACCAAAATAAATGACTATTCTTCTTACAGGTGCTACAGGCACATTAGGTTCTAGAATTTTATTCTCACTTCTAGAGGAGAAATTTCAAGAGATAGAACATATCTACCTACCTGTACGGGAACGGAAATCTAAAACACCAGTAAGTAGAATAGCAACTATGCTTGCAAGTGGCTTTGCTCCGGATTTTATAAAAAAAAACAGCGAAGCAATACTATCTAAAATTACTGTAGTTCCAGCCACTAGCCTACTAGACCCTAAGGCGTTTTTAGGAAACAATAGAATCACACATTTCATACACTCGGCCGGACTCGTAAACCTATCCACAGCACCTGAAGCCAAGCAAGAGATATTTGAAGAAAACCTAGAGTTTACAAAACGTATTTTTAATACGTACAAAGGTCTAATAGAGAAGTTTATCTACATTAGCACAGCTTTTTCCGTAGGCAACATGGAAGGCCTCATTCCTAACGACTACCTATCAAACGAACCCAAGGCGCATAGAAACCACTACGAGGCGTCTAAATATGCAACAGAAAAATTTATAATGAAGGCTGGTAAGGAATCTGGAATTCCCGTCCAAATTTTAAGGCCAAGTGTTTTAGGCGGAAATATTATGGACACACCAAGCTTCTTTATCTCCAAATACATGGTATTCTATTTGTTCGCTAAATTCTTTCATAGGAATACTTCTGAGGATAGCATTCGCATTACAGCAAATGCAGAGAGCGGACTAAATATTATACCTGCCGATTATGCAGCAAAGGTTATAGTAGCAGTTTTTGATACCAAGATTGAACAGTTGAATATTGTGCATTCCAAAACAACGCACATCACAAGAGGTATCTCAAAAATTTTGGAAGCCGTCGCCTTTAATAATTACAAGCTTACCAAAAATGTAATTAATACCGCCACTGGATTTGAATCCAAATTAGAAAGTTTCTATTATAATACTATTGGCATACACCTTACGCCTTACCTTACCTCCAAACCTTGCGAATGGGACACGACGGTACTAGAAAATATTTTACCCATGCCCACTTATAATTTAGAAGAATATTTAAGCGATACCATTCAATTTGCAAAGGCACAAGGATTTAAGAACCAACAGTGGTAATAACATTAAATCGTGCAGTTTAATTCCGTATTTAGTAACCGCCATTCGTATCTAAGCCAGCATTCCATTTTCGCACAAATTCATCTGACCATGCATCCCAGCCAATGGTCATTAGTGTCCATATTGCAATACCAATAATTATCAAATTAAGCACAATACCCACAATAGCTATTATTTTTCCTTTTTTAATAGTCGAAAAATTACTGTAACTCTCAGGATTCGTCGCATAAATTTTTTCAGATTTTCCCGCTAAAAAATAGGAGAGTACAGCAGGTATGATTCCTACTCCAGCAAAACAAAAAATAAATATACTTACTAAAGCCAGAAGATAAACTGCAGTAGCGTTGGGTAGTTTTTTGGTTGTCATTTGAATATTGGTTTAGACCAAGTTAAGTATATTTAGTAAAAATTTACAGATAATTAGGCACACATCGGAATAATTATGTCTTAATTCCTACTATAGAACAAGGTATCATTCAACACTACACACACGGTAGTATTACAATGCAAGAGTATGAATTGTTTTGTACGAAATCTCTTCTTTCAGAATTATTTCCCTATTCTATAACGTTTAACGAACTTTACATAAAAACTAAAGTTATGAGAATATTTGTGGATATGGACGAGGTAATGGCGGATACCTACGGTGCGCATATAGAAATGTACAATACCGAATTTAACGGTCAGCTTACCACTGAAAAATGTGCAGGAAAGGAAGTTTGGAACATGGTACCCGAAGCACACCAAGACAGTGTTCGTAAACACGCAAGGAGACGTAGCTTTTTTAGAGACCTTAAACCCATTGACGGTAGCATAGATGTATTGAAACAACTGGCCTCCCAACATGATATCTATATTGCATCGGCGGCCATGCAGTTCCCTAACTCCCTTGAAGAAAAAAGTGATTGGCTAGATGAGTTCTTCCCATTTATATCCTGGCAAAATAGGATACTCTGCGGCCATAAGCACATTCTGAATGGAGATATATTGATTGATGACCGCAGCTACAATCTTAAAAACTTCGATGGTAGAGGCATCTTATTCACATCTCCACACAATATAAATACCGAAGGGTTTGAACGCGCAGATACTTGGCTGGAAATTGGAAAGAAATTGTTTTGAAGTTCTTAATTAAAATAACCTTTGCCTTTTTTGGGCAAGAGCGCCGAGCCTAAATTAGTTAGTTTATCTTTATAATCGTCATGAGTTTACTAAATGTACTTATACTTTTCTCAGCCTTTTCTTTTTTGTTTTTTGGCCTTGGATGCTTTTTCTCTCCACGAATGAAAATGGAATTCCTTAGATACGGTTTAGAGAAACAACGGACTTTTGTAGGCCTATTGCAGCTTATTGGAGCTATTGGCCTTCTTGTTGGTTATTTTTATGAAGTAACGATTACAATTATTTCCGCTTTTGGGTTATGCCTCCTGATGATTTTAGGTTTTGGAGTCCGGTTAAAAATTCGAGATTCCGTTATACAATCCGCACCTGCCTTTCTCTATGCGCTAATCAACGGATATATCTTTTTAAAGTTGGCAAACGTTATTTGAAGTGGTTACGATAGAAAAGCCAAATAAAGACACATACATAGAAACAAAAATGCAGGAAAAGATTTTTTAATAGGATCCTTTATTTTTAAGTGCATAAGAATAGAGCCCGCAAGTAATAGTGCTAAACCTAGGGCTGCAGGCTGAAGTAATTGCGGAAACCAAATCGCGGCTATCAAGGCAATAGCCAATGCTACTTTAAGAAACCCAATAACATAACAACTCCAATCGGGTAAACCGTATACCTCGAACTCTTCTTTTATAGTTGTTGCGTTTCCCCCACGCCACTGGGTGTTTTTAGTTGGCTGAATGAGCCAGACATTTAATAAACTCAATCCAACAATGAGTTGTAAGGCAAAAGTAAGATATTCCATAAGAGTCAAAATAAAGTTAAATCAAAAAGTAATTGTTCTATTTCTTTTAAAGTTAATGACTAAAAACTAAAAAGAAGGTTTTTGTGTCTTATAATATTAACTCGGAAGAAATATTTAATGTTCGGAATAAACTAGTACAAGGAATCTAACTATTTTAAGCTATAAAAACTTAAACAGTAATCTTAACTGCCAGATTCTTACATGTATTGGATATACCAAACTTTTAGAACAAAAAACCCCGCCAAATGGCAGGGTTTTTATATACAAAATATCATCTACTAAGCCTCAAAAGGCTCAATGGAAACAAAAGATTTTCCACCAGCTTTCTTTTGAAACTTAACCAAACCATCTACACGTGCGTGCAATGTATGGTCTTTCCCAGCATAAACATTTTCTCCTGGGTTATGTCTTGTTCCTCGCTGTCTAACTAAAATGTTTCCTGCGATAGCAGCTTGACCACCAAAAATCTTAACACCTAAACGTTTCGATTCTGATTCCCTACCGTTTTTAGAACTACCTACACCTTTTTTATGTGCCATTTTTTTACGGTTTATATTCCCATTACATCACGGGAATAAAGTTATACTTAAAGCGGTTGGCTATTATGCCTTACCACCGTCTAATTCGTCTTGCCATTTCTTTAACTCATCCCACTTGCCTTCAGCAGCCATTTTAGCTTGTGCTGGCCAAGTATCTGTTACGTGATTTCCACGAACATCTGCAATGATTTCAGAAATTTTTGCTGGCTTGGCTTTTGCCAATTCAGCAAATGTTGAAATACCGGCGGCACTTAACGTTTCAGCGATTTTTGGTCCAATTCCTTCAACCTTTTTTAAATCGTCTGCTTTAGTTGCCTTTGGTGCTGCAGCTTTCTTTGGGGCTGCTTCCTTTTTAGGAGCTACATCTTTTGGAGCAGCTTCTTTTTTAGGAGCGGCTTTCTTAGGTTCAGCTGCTTTTGTTTTCTTAGCACCTTTCGCAACAATACTTTCTATTACGATTTCAGTCAATGACTGTCGGTGTCCGTTTTTCTTTCTGTAACCTTTACGTCTTTTCTTGTGAAAGACAATTACTTTGTCACCTCTTAGGTGTTTAATGACTTTAGCCTCAACAGCGGCTCCGTCTATAGCTGGGGCGCCAATCGTAACGTTCGTACCGTCATCTAAAAGAAGAACATTGTCAAAAGTTACCTTTTTCCCTTCTTCTGTTTGCAAACGGTGAACGTACACTTTTTGGTCTTTTGCAACTTTAAATTGCTGCCCTGCCATCTCTACAATTGCGTACATATCGTTAAAAATGTGTAATTAAAACCTGTTGGATTTTTTCCAAAGGCGGCTGCAAATATACTTCTTATTGATTAATAGACAATAGTTTTATCGAGATTTTACCGTTTATTGACGGTTAGATTGTTAGTTGTTTTAAAAAGCTGCATAAAGGTGAGTGTAAGTACGACTGTCGTACTAAAACCCATTACCGCAACCACAAAGAAAACGATGGCCTCAAAACTTTGGTATTCACTAGCCCATTGAGTGGAAAGAATTTCTAAGAACCCCGGATTGAGCTCTGTGGAATAAAGTGCAAAAAAAATAGTGAATATGATGGTAGCCATCCCGCCAGTGGTTAATCCTGCAGTAAAACCCATACTGTATCTAAATGATTTTCCATTTTCTAGTTTGTAATACTTAATGGCTTCATAAATTCCAAAACCAGTAATAACCGCATTAAAAAGACTAAAGAAAACATTGGTATGCAATCCTAACAGAGAGAGAATTAGAAAATAAGCGATTAAACTACCGCTAGTAGCAATCCCAAAACGAATAGGCAGTGTAAAGTTTTTCATAGTTATTTTTATAGTTTTGCTTTTAAGATAAACAATTAAAGAGTAACCAGCACCTTAATCACATGTTAAAGAAAAAATTAAACCCTGAGATTCCTCTTACAAAAGTTGAAATTCTTGTAACTTTCTTTTCCAATAATATACAGATAATGAAAATGATTATTAAACACTAGACAAATGAAAAACAAACTACTTATGGTCTTGGGCCTACTATGTTCTTTCATAACTACTGTAGCGCAGGAAGTCGCTTATGAGGAGTATGACCTAGATAACGGTCTACATGTAATTCTTCATCAAGATAAGACTGCGCCTTTGGTTACTACAGCGGTTATGTATCACGTAGGAGGAAAAGACAGGACCGAGGGCAGAACAGGAATGGCACACTTTTTTGAGCATTTACTATTCGAGGGAACAGAAAATATCGAAAAAGGAAAATGGTTCGAACTTGTTTCTTCTAACGGAGGAACCAACAATGCAAACACCTCTCAAGATAGGACCTACTACTATGAAGTGTTTCCCTCGAATAATTTAAAATTGGCCCTTTGGATGGAATCTGAGAGAATGTTACATCCTATCATTAACCAAGACGGAATAGACACCCAGAACGAAGTTATAAAAGAAGAAAAAAGGTCGCGTTACGATAACGCTGCTTACGGAAAACTCCTCTTTTCTGTTTCGGAAAACCTATTCAAAAAACACCCATACAAAGATCCAAACATAGGCTATATGAAAGATTTGGACGCAGCCACATTAGAAGAGTTTATAGCCTATAAAAACAAATACTACGTACCTAACAACGCCGCATTAATTGTGGCGGGAGATATAGATATCACCCAAACAAGACAATGGATAGCAGACTATTTTAGCGATATCCCAAGAGGAAACGACATTGTGCGCAACTATCCCCAAGAAGACCCTATTACCAGCGAAATAAAAACGAAGTTTTACGACCCAAATATTCAGATTCCGGCCATTATTATTGGTTACCGTACTCCAGGTTTTAAAAATCGAGATGCCTATGTGTTGGATATGTTATCCTCTTATTTAAGCGACGGACCTTCTTCGAAATTATATAAAAAAATGGTAGATGATCAGAAAGAAGCACTACAAGTAGGAGCTTCTAATGTTGGACAAGAAGATTATGGGATGTATATCGTGTTTGCATTACCTGTTGGCGAAACTACTCTGGAAACGCTAAATATATCCATTGAGGAAGAAATCGCTAAAGCAAGAACTACAATAATGTCTGAAAACGATTACCAGAAGCTACAGAATAAATTCGAAAACAGATTTGTAAACTCCAATTCGAGCGTTGTGGGCATTACTGGCTCTTTGGCAACTAATTACACGCTATATGGCGATACGTCACTCATTAACAAGGAAATAGAAATATACCGTTCCATTACACGAGAAGAGATTATGGAGGTAGCAAAAAAATATCTAAATCCAAACCAAAGGGTGGTCATTGATTATATACCTGAGGAAACACCAACAAATTAATCATCGATATGAAAAAAATATATTTACTTTTTATCGCGGTAATTTCAGCAGTAGCAGTACAGGCGCAAGTAGACCGTAGTAAAATGCCAGAACCAGGGCCCGCTCCCGAAATTAACCTTAAAGAGCCACAGCGTTTTAAACTTAAAAACGGTGTTAACGTAATGGTGGTGGAAAACCATAAATTACCAAGGGTTTCCATACAGTTGGCTATAGACAACCCGCCCATATTGGAAGGTAAAAAGGCTGGTGTTTCTAGTTTAACCGGCAGCCTTATGGGGAAAGGCTCGAAGAATATACCCAAAGATGAGTTTAATGAGGAAATAGATTTCCTTGGGGCGAGAATGAGTTTTGGGAGCCAGGGTGCCTACGCCAGTTCTTTATCAAAATATTTTTCAAGAATGATGGAACTTATGGCCGATGCTGCCATTAATCCGAATTTCACACAAGAGCAATTCGATAAGGAAAAAGAAAAAATTGTTACAGCCCTTAAGACCCAGGAAAAAGATGTTGCTGCAATAGCTTCCAGAGTGCAAAGAGCTTTGAGTTATGGAAAAGATCATCCTTATGGGGAATTTACAACCGAGGCTAGCATAAACAATGTAACACTTGCAGATACTGAACGGTTTTACCGTGATTACTTTGTCCCCGCGAATGCCTATTTGATTGTTATTGGCGATGTTGAATTCAAAGAGGTACAGAAAATGGCAGAGGAATATTTTACACCTTGGACTAAAGCAGTACCGCCTTCGTTTAGCTTTTCTAAGCCAAGTGATGTGCAGTATACTCAAATCAATTTTGTTGATATGCCAAATGCGGTACAATCAGAAATCTCTGTTCAGAACTTAGTAAGTCTTAAAATGTCAGATGCAGATTATCTTCCAGCTTTGGTTGCGAATCAAATCCTAGGTGGTGGTGGAGAAGGGCGATTATTCCTAAACCTTAGGGAGGATAAGGGATATACCTATGGCTCCTATTCTTCTATTGGAAATGATAAAAATTCCGTATCCAGATTTAGTGCAACCGCGAGTGTTCGCAATATGGTAACAGACAGTTCTGTAGTAGAAATGCTTAAGGAAATAGACCGTATAGCAACCACACCGGTAACAGAATCCGAGTTGGCAAATACAAAGGCAAAATATGCCGGAAGGTTTATTATGGCTTTGGAAGAGCCAGAAACCATTGCGGGATATGCACTAAACATTGAAACTGAAAGTTTACCAAAGGATTTTTACAAAACCTATTTGGAGCGTTTGGACAAAATTACAATAGCAGATGTTCAAAATGCTGCAAAAAAGTACTTTAGCTCTTCCAATGCAAGAGTAGTTGTTGCTGGAAAGGGAAGTGAAGTTTTAGATAATTTAGAAAAAGTCTCTGTAAACGACAGTAAAATTCCTGTATTCTATTTTGATAAAACAGGTGAAAAAACCACCAAACCCGATTATAGCGTAGCATTGCCAGAAGGACTTACAGGTACTACCGTCATAGAAAAATATATAAAAGCTATTGGCGGAAAAGCTGCCTTGGAAAACCTGGAGTCCTACTATATGGTTGCCACGGCGGAGATGCAAGGAAGGAAATTGGAGATGGAAATGAAGAAGACCTCTCAGGGTCAATTTATGCAAGATATTACAATGGAGGGGAATTCTATGAGCAAGCAAGTCTTAGACAGAGATAAGGGCTATATGATAGCTCAAGGACAACGAAAGGATTTTTCTGCTGAGGAAATTTCAAAAGTCAAAGAAGAATCCACACCCTTCCCTGAATTAAATTATCTTACCGCTGGAGGTGTTAGTTTAGAAGGTACCGAAGTTGTAGGCGATAAAAAAGCCTACGTGGTAAAAATAAGCGATAACAAAAAAGTATATTACGACACAGAGACCGGGCTAAAACTTCAAGAAGTAAACACAATGGAAATGCAAGGACAACAAGTGCAACAAACGTTCATCTATGGTGACTACAAAGAAGTATCTGGCATCTTATTCCCGTTTAAACTTACACAGCATATGGG
Organism: uncultured Maribacter sp.; assembly: GCA_964569345.1. Taxonomy (GTDB): domain Bacteria; phylum Bacteroidota; class Bacteroidia; order Flavobacteriales; family Flavobacteriaceae; genus Maribacter. The sequence goes on from CAZMUV010000069.1 coordinate 9,973, forward strand.
ACCACAGAATATTAACTTTATATTCACTGAAATAAAAGTAAATGAAGGGGTTTCTGACGCGGATTTCGAATAATCACTAGATAAATTTAAAATCAAAAATCCCGCTCTTCAGCGGGATTTTTGATTTTAAAGAAAACTCATCCGATTTTCCTGACTTTAGCCTCGCCAATAATAATACCGTTATCAACATCTGGATCACCTTCGTAGTTGATTGTGCTTTCTCCGTAACACGTAACTTTTAATCGGTCTGAAACCTTTACCCTAAAATTACTTTCTCCGTAGGCTGTAATCTTAGTTTCCTCGTTTTCCATTCCAATAGTATTTACTTCACTTTCACCATAGGCTCTAAATACTTGACGTTCTACATTACCTTTCGCTATTTCTAAATACGAAGAACCATAAATAGCCACCGTAAGTTCATTCAACACCAAGCCTTCAAAATATACTTTAGTTTCTCCGTAAAGCGATATTTTAAGTTCATCTTCAGTTAAATCACTCTTACATTTTACTATTTCTTCGCCTCGTATAGAAAGATTCTTTAATGTTTTATAAGTGATAGTGGCCGTAGCCATGGTACCGTTATAAATAGCTCTTTTTCCTTTCCATTTATCAGAAGAAACACGTTCTGACTTTGTAACTGTCTTTGCGCCATCCAAATAGACCCTCAAGGTATTACCTTCTACTTCTACATTAATCTTATCCATGGAAACCTTCGCATTCTCTATTGCAACGGAGGTCTCGTTTCCGGCAACGAGGTTTACTTCTATATGTGGACTAATAATAACCTTGTCAAAATTCTTAACGTTAAAGGTTTTCTCTTGTGCAGTGCTCGATGTGATGGAAAAAATTACCACTAAAAGCGTTAGACTTACTGATTTCATATTGGCTCGTTTTTAAATTGATTTCCACTTAAAGACTAACATAACTATTGTTTGTTACAGTGAGGGATAAAATTAAGTTCCTTTTTTCTTTTTTTTATTCACCAAATAGACTCCTCCCAAAATCAGGAGCGATGCCCCAAGTTGTTCCAAAGCAAATACTTCACCATCCATAATACCCCAAAATATTCCCACAATAGGTATCAAATAAGTAACCGATACAGAGAAAACAGGACTAGAAATCTGTATCAATTTATTGAACAGTACTTTGGCGATACATGTACCAATAACACAAAGTAAGACAATATAGCCAAGGGAACTCCAAAAGAAATCTCCGGCAACAACGACGGAATTAAAGGTTCCTGCAATGGGTAAAAGTACTAGGCCTGGTATAAGAATACAAACAAAGTTCCCGACTGCAATTCCCATAGGACTAACTCCTTGTAATTTACTTTTGATGATATTGGCATTACTCGCATAGCAAATCGTTGCTATAACCACCAAACCAGCATACCAGTAATTTTGCCCAGGGTTCATACTACTGCCAAAAACCACCAACAACAAAGCACCCAATAAGGCTACCAAAACACCCAATAACTGATTTCTTGTAAACGAAATTCCAAAAGCAAAAAGACCAACAAACAACGTAAACAAAGGCACTAAAGAATTTAAAACTGCCGTTACGCTACTATCGATTTCAGTTTGTGCGAAAGCAAAGAGGAACATAGGAAAAAAACTACCCACAAAACCCGACAGGGCCAACCACTTCCAATCCTCTTTTTTAATTGTTTTTAAAGACTTAAACCCTATGAGCAATAAAAGACCACCGGCAATGATGATCCGCAGGGAAACTAATTGCAAAGGAGCAAATCCTTCTAATCCCTTTTTTATCAATATATAGGAAGTACCCCAAATTAAGGACAGGATAATAAGGTAAAACCATTTGCGTTGTTGAAGACTCACAGCAATTAAATTTTTTTGCAAAAGTGAGACTTATTTATGACTAAGAAATAAGGGTGTTAGCGTATTTAACGTAAGTTTTCATATGTTTTCTAATTTTACATACAGTACCTGTATCTATTTTATCAAAAGCATCTCCAGAGAAAGATTAGAAAAACGCTTTAATTTTAAGAATAAGCTACTAAGTACGTTTTCAATAATTGGTATCTTTACAGGGGTATTAGGTTTTAATATGTATTTATTACTAACAAAAAACCTCAATTAATCAACAAAAAATCTAGCGCATGAAGCGGCTTATATCCTTTTTAACTTTGTTTCTTGTTATCAATTTATCTTATAGTCAAGAAAATGAAAACGATTCTTTAATCAGCCAAGAACAAAACTTGAGTATTGCTGTTGTTGGCATTGAGGGAATGGCTTGCCAAGAAGGATGTGCAGATAAAATTGCTATGAATTTACAAAATACGGCAGGTGTAGTTTCGGCAGTAGTGAGTTATGAAACAAAAGAAGCGGTAATTAAGTTTCAGCCAGATTCAGTGTCCGTATTAGCATTGAAATCGGTTATTACCAACACTAAGGTAAAAGAGTATGTTTACACTATAAATACAGTCAGCCTTAAGAATAAATAAAATGAAAAAAGTAACATTATTGCTAGTTATCGCTTGTTTAATTACTGTTTTTTCTTGTAAAGAAGAAAAGAAGGCCGAAGATTCATCTCAAATGCAACAGGTGATGGCCGTACATGACGAGGTAATGCCAAAAATGAGCAAATTAGGTCAACTTGTTGGAAAACTGAAGCCTATGGCCGATTCTCTTGGTATGGATTCCCCACAAGGCAAAGCCATGCGTGACTTACAAGACGCCAACAAATCCATGATGGATTGGATGCAAGGTATTGGTAAGCGATTTGACGCTGATGAAATCATGAAAGGCAAAGCACTTACAGAGGAAAAACAAAAATGGTTGGACGAAGAAGAAGAAAAGGTGAACGCAGTAAAGGAAAAAATAAACTCCAGTATAGCGAATGCGGAGGCCTTGCTAAATACCGCTAATTAATCTGTTCCCACCAGTTATCCTTAGTGAAATCTGGCTTATCAATATAAATTGGCACTCCAATTCTTGGGACTACTACAGGAAGTCCTAACGCTGATGCTTTTTTAGACACCCTTTCAACTGGTTCAGTCCACGGGTGCAGCGCTAGTTTAAAAGCGCCCCAATGAATAGGCATTATTACGCTTGCATTAACATCCATACCTGCTTGGGCCGTTTCCTCTGGAATCATATGTATTTCTTTCCAGAGTTCGTTGTACTGTCCACATTCCATCATAGCAAAATCAAAAGGCCCTAAACGCTGTCCTATTTCCTTAAAATGAGGACCATAACCACTATCGCCACTAAAAAAAATATTATCCTTGTCAGATTGTATAACCCAACCGCTCCATAAGGTCTTAGCTCCATCCGTTAGTCCACGGCCAGAAAAATGTTGCGCTGGAGTACTTTTAAATTTAAGCCCTTTGTAGACTACCTCATCCCACCAGTCTAATTCTACAATCTTAGTCTCAGCAACTCCCCATTCTGCTAAGTGAGCCCCTACGCCCAAAGGAGTATAGAACATATCAACTTTATCTTTAAGAAGCTGAATAGAACCGTAATCCAAATGATCATAATGATCATGAGAGAAAATAACAGCATCTATTTTGGGTAGTTTTTCTATTTCAATAGGCAGTGATTTACTGAATCGTTTACCACCCAACAAGGGGTGCGGGGCAGGCACATTCCCAAACATAGGGTCAATTAAGATATTATTGCTCTCTATTTGTAAGAGGAAAGTAGAATGACCAAACCATACCAAGCGAGATGGGCCTGAATAATTGACAATGGCCATCGAGTCAATTTTCGAAACTGTAATATCTATATTAGGAAAGGTATTGGGATTATCTGCAAAATAACCGCCAATCATTTTTATGAATTTAACAAAACTCATTTCCATTTTGACATTGCCAATATTTCTGAAGACTCCATCCTTATAATTGGAAGATTGGGCAAAGACTTCTCTTTGTTTTTTGGAAGGGGCGCTACCAAACTCAGGACTTAGATTAACGAATAAGGCTACACCAATTATTAGAATAAATAGCAAACCTACTAGAAATTGTATCATTTTTTTAAATGCCTTTTTAAAATTTAGTTTCAATAGTTTACATGATTTTATTGGTATAAATTTTATCCATATTGTTCCGGAGATTATGCTCATTGGAATGATAATGGGTATCCCTTTCTTTAAAAGGGTAAGTTATTCAAATCCACATTGCCACCAGAGATTATAACCCCGACCTTTTTATTACGATAAACCTCTGGAAATTCTGATGCATCTCTAAGCAAGGCTGCCACAGTTACTGCGCTAGAAGGTTCAATAATAATCTTCATACGTTCCCATACCAGGCGCATAGAGGCAATTATTTCATCTTCGGTTACGCGTATGATTTTAGAAACGTGCTTTTTGATGATAGGAAAATTCTTGTCGCCCAAGGTTGTTTTGAGTCCGTCTGCAATTGTATTTACCGTATCGTTACCCTCAATTTTTCCACTTATTAAAGAACGATAGGCGTCGTCGGCTTCAAATGGTTCTCCGCCTAGAACCTGGCAATTGGTTCCAAAATGTATTGCAGCTAAGGAAGACCCCGAAATGAGTCCGCCACCTCCAACGGGACAAAAAATAAAACGAAGTTCAGGCTCCTCTCTTAATAATTCCAACGCAGCAGTACCCTGACCCATAATTACATTCTCATCATTAGAGGGGTGTAAAAAAGTAGCTCTGGTTTTTTGGCCTATTTCATCTGCCATGGCCTGCCTTGCTGCTAAAGTAGGTTCACATTCATAGATGTGTCCGCCATATTCCCTTACCCCAACTTTTTTAATCTCGGGAGCAGAAGAAGGCATTACAATATGTGCGGTTATGTCAAGACTTTTTGCTGCCAAAGCAACGGCTTGTGCAAAATTTCCAGAAGAATGTGTGACCACCCCATTTTTTCGTTGGGCATTGGTCAAAAGTAACATAGCGTTTGTAGCTCCCCTTATTTTATATGCACCTGCGCGTTGAAAATTTTCACATTTAAAAAAGACAGATGTACCTATAATTTGGTTGATAGCACTAGAAACCATAACGTGGGTATTATGAACATATGGTTCAATTCTATCATACACATCCAAAAGGTTTTGCTTTTGCATTAGGGCTATTTTTATTCCTTCCACCGAAGGGTTTCCATGATGTTACGAATATCGTTTTGAAGATAGGCCGCTGCAGGAAGTATGGAATCGTAATTAGGTTTGGTATAAAAATAAACGGAACCTGTTAAAAAATGAGTGGTACTATCCGTTACAAAAAACTGAGTTTGCGAGGCAGCATTCCCCTGAACCTCAAATAAAGAACCGTATACTTTTGATTCTGGATTTACAAAAGGCTGCTCTACGATATTATTGGCCTTGACCGCATGTTCATAGCTCAATCGTTTAGCATCTTCGGTCAATTTGTCCAAATCATCATCTAGTCTCCTATAACTCAAAAAAATAGCGCCTTTCATCTCCGGATATTCCAAGGTATAACTCATATCCTTGTTTTTCTTAGGATTGGCCAACTGGTTATAATTGATGGAAAAATTGGCAGTCTCCAAAGTGGCCAATTCCCCTTGGGCATATTCTAATCGTATTTGTGCTTTTGGTTTTGGAATTGGGGACTCCTCCTTACAACCGATAGTAAAGACAAAGCAGAAAAGACAAAGCAGAAAATATTTACAATTCATGCGGCAACGTAACTTTAATTTGTTTTAATCTCTTCTTATCCAAGCTTTCTACCACAAACCTAAAATCTCCGAACAAAATCTCCTCACCCCTTTTTGGAAAACTACCAGCAATTTCAAGCACAAAACCAGCTATGGTTTCCGACTCTCCTTTATTCTCCTCAAAATTAGTTTCGTCCTCGATTTTCACCACCCTATAAAAATCCTTTAGCGTAGTTTTCCCTTCAAAAACATAATTAAGGTCGTCTAACTTGGAAAAAACAAGGTCTTCATCGTCGAACTCATCACTTATATCCCCGACAATTTCTTCAATAATATCTTCTAAGGTAACAATTCCAGATGTACCACCATACTCATCTACAACTACGGCCAAATGATTCTTTTTAGCTTGAAATTCTGCCAGCAAATCATCTAGTTTTTTATTTTCGGGCACAAAATAAGGCTCGCGAATCAAAGTTATCCAGTTAAACGATTTACGATCTAGATACGGCAAAACATCCTTCACATATAAAACACCCAACACATTATCTATATTTTCAGAAAATACAGGGATTCTGGAATATCCGTTTTGTCTTATTTCTTCTAAAACTTCGGGAAATTTCATTTGATCGTTCAAGCAAAAAATATCTATTCGTGGGCGCATTACTTGTTTGGTATCCGTGTTCCCAAAATTTACGATACCCTCTAATATTTTCTGCTCTTCTTTAGTGGTGTCACCTTCAGAGGTAAGCTCCAAGGCTTGTGACAAATGATCAACGCTAAGACTAGATTTTTCCTTTCCTAATTTATTATAAAGAAAAATAGTTCCGGAACGCATCGGTAAACTTAGTGGTGAAAATAGAAAATCCAAGGTTCTTAATGGGTAGGCCATAAAATTGGAAAAACTCATTCTATTCCTATTAGCGTAAACCTTTGGTAATATCTCGCCAAACATCAATATTAAAAAAGTAGCTACAATTACTTCTAGAATAAAACGAAGGGAAACCAATCCAAAAAGAACCTCGGTTATATTAGAAAATAAGGTGTCTCCTATCACATTAAACAGCAATACGATACCAATATTAATGGCATTATTGGCAATTAGTATGGTTGCCAAGAGCTTTTTAGGCCTATCCAATAAGGTTACAAGAATATTACCTTGGGGTGTTTTTTGCTCATTTATTGCATTGATTTCTGTAACAGAAAGGCCAAAAAGAGCTACCTCTGCACCTGAAATTAGCGCCGAACAAGCTAGCAATACAATCAGTACTACAATATTGCCCGCGAAAGCGCCATCCATTACCAAAAAATTGAGCATATAACTTAAAGGGTCAGGATCCAATGGTTAGTTTTATAGTTTTAAAAGGGAAGGTCATCTTCCTGTTCGGGTTCGCTAATACTGGCGGCCGTGTTCTGTTGCACTGGAGGATTCAAAGGTGTCGTGGTAGTGCCTGAAGACTGTGCTTGATTGTTTGCCATACTATCCTTCTTGGTAGAAAGGAAGGTAAATTCCTGCACATGTACCTCTGTAGTGTATCTTGTGTTACCGTCCTCGCCCTGCCATTGTCTATTCTTTAGTCTGCCTTCAACATATACCTTATCGCCCTTACTTAAATACTTTTCACATATCTCCGCTGCCTTGTTACGTACCACAATGTTGTGCCAATCGGTGTTGGTCACACGCTCACCGGTCTGTTTACTAGTATAGGTTTCGTTGGTAGCAATAGGAAACCTACCAATACTCCCGCCACCTTCAAAATAGTGCATTTTAATCTCATCGCCCAAATGCCCAATCAGCATTACCTTATTTAATGTACCACTCATATCAATAATTTCTAGAGGACAAAAATACTAAAATTTAAATGCATTCATAAAGGTGGATATCAAAACCGGAACAGGATATTTTCCCAATTCGCTAACAGGTACGGCATTGGTTATAAGATCATCAATTTCTATAATCCAAAATTTTGTAAATAAATGCTGATGGGACAACTTATGCACCACAGAATCAGAATTAAACAAAGTAATTGTTGGTTGCCCTTTCAGCTCCAAAATTTCACTGTATCTTTTTTTGATTGCTTCTATATCGATTTCATTATCCGACTCTATTAAAGGAAACTCCCATAAGTTCTGCCATATTCCCTTTCCGGTTCGTTGTTTAAGTACTGTATATTTTAGTCCATTTGTATCAACAAAAAAAGGCACCAAATAATTAAAGAAGCGTGTTTTAACCTTTGTCTTCTTTAATTTTACTGGTAAACTATCCGTTTTTTTTTCTTTTAATGCTATGCAGCCATTCTGCAAAGGGCAGTTTGTACAATCAGGATTTTTTGGGGTACATTGTATAGCTCCAAATTCCATTATCCCCTGATTATAATCCCTTACATTGCTTTCGTGTAATACTTCTTGTGCTAATTTTTTAAAGTATTTAATTCCTGCCGTGCTATTTATTGCAGTAGCTACACCAAAATAACGGGATAATACACGGTAGACGTTACCATCTACCACCGCTTGTCGTTCATTAAAACAGATAGAGGAAATTGCACTTGCTGTATAATCCCCTACGCCTTTGAGCGTCATAAGCTTTTCGTAGGTGTTAGGAAACTCACTTTCGTAATCATCTACCACCATTTTTGCAGCCGTATGTAAATTTCGTGCTCTGGAATAATACCCCAGTCCCTGCCATAATTTCAATACGGTTTCCTCCTTTGCTTTCGCCAAATCCGCGACTTTGGGAAACGCTTCTACAAAACTTAAATAATAGGGTGTTCCCTGCGCCACTCTGGTTTGTTGTAGTATAATTTCAGACAACCAAATTCTGTAAGGATCGGTTGATTCACGCCATGGTAAATCGCGCTTGTTTTTCTCGTACCAATCTAGAATTTTATCCGAAAAAACCATCTGCTTTAATACTAAGCGATAAAAGTAGCAGTTTATATACTTAAAATTAACCCTTTAG
>CAZMUV010000070.1:0-6740 GCA_964569345.1 uncultured Maribacter sp.
TTTAGTCAACGAGTAAATTTAAAATGTTAAGTCATGTAAAGCCTGTTGGGACACCTAAAAAATCTATTTCCTTTCCAAACACAAACGTCGCCTTGGTTGCTATTTTCTTACTATTGGATTGTTCAAACTAAATGAACTACAATAAAATTTATGCAAATAAACACGGAATAGGTCTTTTTGTTAGTTTTAATAAGTGATTTCAACTAATTTACGAATCAATAAAATTCTGAAATGAAGTTTTATAAATTATACCTATCTGTCCTAACTTTTTTATTTTTAATAGTAAATGTAGGTGCTCAGCACTTTAATATTCACAATCCTATTACTTTACCTGATAAGAGTCAGCAGTCTATTATTACCCAGCGTATTGGATATACGGACATCACTGTTAACTACCATAGTCCAGGGACAAGAGGTAGAGAGGTTTGGGGAAAGATGATTCCATATGGAAAAGTCTGGCGCGCTGGAGCTAATGAAAATACGGTATTTACGATTACTGATGATGTTGAAATTGAAGGACAAAAATTGGCAGCTGGGAGTTACGGCTTTCATTTGCTTCCAGAAGAGCATCAATGGACCTTTATTTTCTCTAAGAATCATACTTCTTGGGGAAGTTATTTTTACCAAGAAGGTGAAGATGAATTGCGCGTAACTGTACCTGTAGAACATACTATGGATAGGAGAGAGTGGTTGAGCTTTGATTTTAAAAAGCGCGAACGAGGTGCTGTTTCTATTGTAATGAGTTGGGCCGACAAAAAGGCTGAAATTAATTTGACGCTTAATATTAACGCACTTGCTTTGGATAATATCAGAAAACAATTGCGTTCAGATGCTTATTGGGAATGGTTCAGTTGGTGTCAGGCAGCAGATTACTGTGTAGAATATAAAATAAATACTAGAGAAGCACTAGAATGGGTTAACAAGTCTATTGAGCTTCAAGAAAACTTCTCTAATTGGGATGTTAAAGCTAAACTGTTGAAACAACTATCAGAAGATGATGCCGCTGAAAAAGCGATAGAAAGAGCGATAGCGGTTGGAAGTGATATTTATTTGGAACGATATGGGCGGAGACTTCTAATAGAAAAGAATTACGATAAGGCGGTGTATGTGTTTGGACAGTCGATAAAGAAAAACGCAACATATTGGCGCGCACATTTTAATAGAGGAAATGCATTAAAAGCTCTTGAAAGGAAAAAAGAAGCACGAAACGCTTTCAAACTTGCCCTTAAGTATAGTCCAGAGGACAAAAAAGGTCAAATACAAAATAGTTTAGCATCAGTTCTGTAGCTAATAATCTAAGCTTAAATCCTGATTTTTACTTGTGATTTTGAAATTCAATATTGAATTTCAAAATCAGCGATTACTCGGTTACTAAAAGAAATCAGAGTGAATAAAAATATTCCAATTAATTTATTTTCATAGTTCGGATTTCGCAATTTTGGTAAAAGACGCACAGCACAAGAGTTAATTAAAAGCTTGTGCTAATCTCTTTTTTAGTGGATGCTTTCTCCACTTTTACTATTCTTGGGAGGGAATATTTTTGATACGATATATCCTACTATCATTGCTAATGCAAAAGAAGGGGCTAGCACATCTAATTCTTTAAGATAAACGTCTATTCCTTCCATATTTGCAAATACAAATTTGAATAATATCACTGACGTGAACCCAGTAATCATAGAAGAAATAGCTCCTTTTTCAGAATAGCCCTTCCAGAAAAGAGATAGAATGATTACAGGACAGAAGGTTGCGGCAATTCCAGACCATCCAAATACGATAATCCAGAAAATCTGCCTATCAGGATAGAGATTGTATAATAAAATAGCTATACCTAGTGCAACTAGTGCCATAATAACAGTAACGATTCTAGAAAATTTCGTTAAGTCCTCATCTTTTAAATCAGGTCTGAATATTTTCTGGTAGAAATCACGCGTAATAGCACTAGAGGCAAGAATGAGTAAAGAATCAATTGTTGACATGATTGCTGAAAGCACAATTGCAATGAAGATTGCAACTAGAATTGTTGGTAAGAACTCATGGGTTAACATACTTAAAACATTTTCCCCACCAGTTCCTAACACTGCTTCAGGGTCCTGCCCTTCCGTTGTAAAATAAATTCGAGCAAGAATACCAATCGTTACTGCTGCTGCACCCGTTAGGAGGGTAAAAAGCAGTGCAACCCACTTCCCTTTATCAATCTCATTTTCGCTTTTAATTGACATAAAACGAACATAAACTTGTGGTGACCCTAAGAAACCCAATCCAATCATTGAGAAACCTAGAATTGTAAATAAGTTCATCCACCCGTCATTACTTCTCCCCATTATTTGTGTTAGAGTTGGATCAATGGCGTTTAACCCCTCGGTAATTCCAGCTCCATGGTCCATAGAGAACCACACAACAATAGGTAGTAAAACCAACCCGAAAAACATTAGAACCCCTTGGAACATATCTGACCAAACAGCAGCTACGAATCCACCAATAAAAATATAGACCAGAACAATGGTGAAACCTATTAGAGCGCCAATTCGATAGTCAATATTAAGCATGGATTCGAACGCAATCCCGGTAACATCCATTTGAGATGCGACATATATAACAACGAAAACTACTAGCGCAGAAGCAGAGATGATTCGAAGACTGTTTGTAGATGATTTAAAATGACTTTGAAGGTAGTCAGGTATAGTAATTGCTTCATATTCGTCAGACCGTCGTTTAAATCGCTTAGCCATAAATTGCCAGGAAATAAAAACTCCGAGTAGTTCTCCAACAACAACCCAATATCCAGAATAGCCTACCATGGCTCCCATTCCTGTTAAACCTATTAGAAGCCATCCAGATTCCCCAGTTGCTCTAGCAGAAAAAGCTACTGCCCAAAAGCCCATTTTTTTTCCACCTAAATAGTAATCACTCATACTTTTGACCCTCCGCGAGGCTAGTATTCCGATTAAAAATAGAATGGAGACATAAATTACTAGTACACTAATTTTTGTAATCATTGTGTATTTTTGATTATCGCTATTGAGATAGCATTCCTTTAAAGAGAGGTTGGGAATCGTTTCGTGTGCTACAACGTTTTGGCTAAACTAGGCTTAATACTGTTTAGATTCGGCTAGTAACATATTTAATTTCATCAAAGAGGGCTTTTATTATGTACTGTATTTACCTTTTTTTTAATGGAACAAACTCAAATGCATTCTCCAGAATCTCTTTAAAATGCCCAGTATTTAAGCTCCAATTTGCTGTTTTTGCTTGTTTACTTAAAATACCCACTTGACCATTTTCTAGGTTAAAAATTTTCATTCCTTCAAAGCTATGAATCGCCGGATAGTAGAAATGTAATGTGATTGCCCTTTTTGTTTTAGAGTTATTGCGAAGTTTATGGATGATACCATCAGGCTCTGGAGTCAAACCATCCCTCCCGTATCTGTCAATTGAGTATTCTAAGAGTTTATTATTATCAAACTTATAAGAAACATTATCCAATTCTCCTTCAAGAACCCAAACGTATCCATACAAACCTTTATGATGGTGTACAGCGCTTTCTACGCCAGCTGGCCAATTTATCAGTATACATTCGAATGGATCAACCGTTAATATGTTTCTTCCATAATCACCAATATTTTCTGGCTCATTAATAAATGCTTCGTAATTGATACTATCTATATTTATAGCCTTGATAAATTTACCCAAGGTATCAAAATTGACGTCAATTTCAAATGACTTTATTTTTTCAATAAGCTCAATCATATTTTATGGAAGATTAAATAAATTTAACGTTTTTGCCTGCGTCTGTTCTTTTACGGCTAGTTGTATTGTTAAAACTAAGTTAGCAAATAGAAAACGAACCAGAGGGTAATCTGCCATATCTACTAGGTGGTTTATTCAATATTCTCTTGGTCCATCCAATACAATAAGTAAGGTATGTTATACGCATGAGTCCATCCAAATACACGAAGACCTTGATTTGTCTGCCAATTGGTGAAACGTCCTTTGCTGTCAGGAAGGTTTGAAATCTTAAGAAGATCTTCGCTATAAGCTTTTGCATTATCATATTCTTCTGAAGATTTTGGCAATTCTCCTACTTTCAATACTTCCGCTCTTGAAAGTGCTTCATTTAAATATACTTTTTCACCACTGAGTTCATATCCCAAAAGCAGCGGGTATATAGTGGCCAAATAGGACTCCATTTCATGATTCAACGGAGGCACGTCCCTAACCCATCTCGCATGATCCAATAGGGCTTTTCTAACCTTTTCATCATCGAATATTTGTTGGTATTTATAGAGACCTTGAGTCACATAAGGTTGACTATAGCCATATCTATCTAGTAATAGATTACCGCCTTGTCTTTCTTGGAACTCTAACATTAAATTTACCCTATCATCCAACTCATCCTTATATTTTTTTAATTTGGTTGCATCATAAAGTTCCACAAGATTAAGCACGGATAAGTATAACCTACGCCCTCTTAAATCGTGTTCGCCCCATATTCTGTTTATATAGGTATCTCCCGTCATTTTGGCAACTTCCAGAGCCCTATGGTCAGCAGAAATATAATAAGAAGCAATCCAACCCTGAATCCAAACATGTGCACTTAATAAAGCATACCAATGTTCGTTTGCATGCCTTCTCCCTATCCCTAAATACGGAGTTGATTCTGGTTCATCTTCAAAATTCCAAAAATCGATGGCATCATTATCTGCACCATAATACGTTCGCTTCTTAGGCCAGTGAATGTTATCTACATCCATTGTATGTCTACTCATGGCTTGAGCCATATTAAAATATTTTGGATTACCCGTGCGCATGAAATTGGTCCAAAGCATAAAATCAACCGTGGGTTCATTATTCGTCCATTGTACCCAACGATCATTAAAGAAATAACTTTTTCCATCGCCATAATTGAACATACCGTACCATGTTTCATGCTTTTGATTGTAGGCCCACCAATCGTATCTATACTGTAAAGCATTCTCAAATTCTGGGTATTTGGCCGATGCAGGCGCCATATTACCGTATACCTTAGAGCCGGTATACCATTCAGGTGCTGCATGTGCTACGGGACTATTTAGAACATAGTCCATTTTCTGACCCACTTCTTCAGTATCCATATTGTCATGGAAATAATATATGAATTCTGTGGTCTTTGTAATTCCTTGAGCAAAATTGGCAAGCATTCCGCCGTCTTCTTCTGTATTATGTCTTGCAAAGTTCATAGGACCATTTTCTAACGGCCATATACTACCCGTAAGTATTCCGGAAATTGGATCAATTTCAATTCCTTTTGGATATTCCTTTAAAAAGTTCTTTATTCCAACACCCACACCTCTTTTTCCGTCGGAAATATTTACCCATCCTTTTGCTCTTTCAGATTTCATCACATTAGTCTCACCGTTAGAAACTGTAGCTTCGAATGCCGGCTCACTATTTTCTTGGTTGTTATCTCCTTTTTTAAATCCGTTTCGATAAAGGCTTCTTAAGCTTGTACTTTTTCTTCTTTCGGGACCTTTTTGAAGGAGTTTAACTTCTTTTCCCTCATTTAAAGAAACTTCTTGTAAAACGGTTTTAGCATCATCATCTTGCCAATTTCCTTCATTTACTGGAATAGATACGTTTACGTTTTCGTCAAGATGGTACTTAAGTTGAATTCCACTAGCTGCTATTTGGTCATTTGGCTGGGTCCATCCGATATCCTCTTCGGTATCTTCCGGTAAAATACTTTTATTCTGAGTGGTTATGGAATAATGCTCTCCTTCTTCAATTTTATGTTTATCAGGTACGCCCGTATAAGTTAAGGTGTGCTGAACTTTAACATAGCTTTTTCCTGCATAGACATGTAACCGCATGGTAAAAGGAGAAAGGTTATTATCCTCTCTATTATACATGTATGTTCCCTCTACCCTAAAAATGTTATGCATTGGACCGGATCCTTTTTCCCTAAAAACCTCGTTGACTATAGCTTTGGAAGCATCTATTCCTTGGTCATCCAGTAGATCCAGAAAAGAACCTCTATTTTTCTCTGGTGAAGAACCAATAAGTTCACGCTCTTCAAATTCGCCATTTTTATCCGAATCTAAATAAACTTCATCTAAAAAACCATTACCCATTTTATGAATAGAGAAGGAAAGTGGCCCAGTATTAACATCTATGCCTCCTTTAGGTCGCATATTATTAGTTGAGATAATCTTTTCTTCAGAACGTATTGGCACAATTGAATCACCATATTCTAAAACATAATCCGATTCCTCTTCCGAAAAGAAGAAAACCCATACCCATTTTATACTATCGTCTAATGGTCCCCAGTTTGCTACCTCAGTTGTCTGACAAGGAATCTCAATTCCTTCAGAAGTTAGTAAACGTATATGGTCTGGAGAATAGAGTTCTCCCTTTGGAAATGGTATCCCAAGCGTAACTGGCGCTCCTAACGTATTATTTTCAATGGTAATTTTTACTTGTTTACCAGATTCTTTAGTTTCACATGATGTTACTAAAAAACATGCGATAAGTATTGTTATAATTCTTCTCATTTTTATAAAAATTCTTTAGTGACAAAGTGCAGCAGCCCCCAGTATCGGAGAATCTGCCAAATCAGATTTTTCTATTTTTAAATGTTCTATTTGTTTTTGATAAGCAAACGAATCAAGTGATTCTTTTATAGCTGCTTTATAAAAAGGATATGCCTTACTTATGGAGCCTCCAAGAATAATTGCTTCTGGTGCATATAGATATAAAATGGA
>CAZMUV010000070.1:6840-18085 GCA_964569345.1 uncultured Maribacter sp.
TACTTATGGAGCCTCCAAGAATAATTGCTTCTGGTGCATATAGATATAAAATGGATTTAATGGCCTGCCCTAAATGAAAGCCATATTCATTAAATGCTTTTAATGCAATTAAATCATCTTCAAGCGCTTTTTTAAATAGACTCTTTGCGGATTGTCCATATTCTTCATCAAAAAAAAAGCTACCAGCATAATGCTCCATAATACTATCTTTATAAGGAAGCATACCTACTTCCCCAGCTCCGCACAAAACACCGTTATACAACTTATGATCTATGATAATACCCATACCGAGCCCGGTACCTAAGGAAAGGGCTACACAATTAGCGTATTCTTTTGCCTTACCAAAGTGCTTTTCACCCAATGCAAAACAATTGGCATCATTATTTATGTATACCGGAACCTGATAGTTCTGTTCAACAATATCTTTTAGCGGAACGTTTTTCCATGCAGGAATATTCTGCACATCATAAACAACACCTGTTTCTGGATTCACTACGGCCGGCACTCCTATTCCTATAGCTTCAACCGAATCCGTCATTATTTCATCTATGCTTTGAAAAAGTTTTGCCATTATGGCTTTTTCGGAATTGTCACGTTCTACTTCAACCAAATAACTTTGAAGTATCTCGTGACCTAATATCCGCCCGGTTTTGATATTAGTACCGCCAATATCAACACCTATAAGCTGCCGTTTCCCTAGATTCATAAGTCTTTCGATAAACTAAAAATCTTATTAGTGACCAATGGTTTGGCCCAAAAACCTATGGTTAGTATAAAAATCAAGGGTATAATAAGAAAAAACATTCCTGCTCTTAGCGTCATCATTTCTCCTAGACCTCCAACGATAAATGGTATTATAGCTCCACCTGCAATTCCGGTACATAAAATACCGGATAATGAGCCGTGGTGCTCTTTTACCGAATTAAGTGCCAATGAGAAAATAACTGAATACATCACAGAGATAAAGAATCCGACCATTGGAAATCCTATCAATGCTACTTTTGAGGAGCCCGTTAATGCAAGTACAAGACTTAGTATGGTAATTGCAGTTGCCCAAATGAGTAATCTACGACTGTCCATAAATTTTATCAACACCAGTCCTAAAAGGCACCCTACCGTTAACATTGCCCAAAAATAAGATACTGTATCCGCGCCTACCGTTTGTGGGTCTAAACCATGATATTGAGACAAGAATTGAGAAATCCAATTACCTACGCCTTGCTCGGTTCCTACATAGCAAAAGATTCCTAGAAAATATAACAAGGTCCATTTGTTCTTTAACAGATCCCAATATGAACTACTATCCCCTGCTTTTTCATCCTCAGTTTTTTCAAACTTTGGATACTTGGTAAAAAAGACGTAAAAAAATAGAAAAAGTGCTATTGCAGCAAACACGATATAAAGTGATGCCCATGGCAGATTCTCTGGCACATATCCCCTTAAGACATCTCCTAACGTGCCACTTGATACATTTTCTGTATTTACCAAATATTTGTAGAGGTATGGACTTAAAAAGGATGCCGCACCAAAAACTAATTGCGCCAGTACAGAATTGAAAGCAAAATGTTCCTCGCCCCCTGCTACTCGTAGCATTGGGTTTATAATCACCTGCAAAACGGCCATACAACAGCCTAAAGTAAAAAGCGTTACACTAAAAGTTCCATAACCAGGAAATAGAGCAAATCCCAAAGAAGCTAAAGTCATTACAAAGAATGATACAGAGAGCAATGCTTTTTCACTGTACTTTTCGGATAGAAACCCTGCCGGTATTGACATGATACCGTACGCTATAAAGAAGGTGAACGGTAAAAAGCCTGTTGAAGTTAAACTTAAATCAAAACTATCCTTGACATCTACGATAATCGAATTAAGTATATTGGTAATGAACGATATTACAAAAAATACCAGCATCACCAATCCAATGATGTGGTAATACCTTTTTGCGGTAGGCTTACTTTCTTCCATTATAAGTTTGGTTGGTTATTTAAATTCTATGGGTGTAGTCTTTTAAATTAGCAATTTATTTAGGCATTTATATTGGTCTAGTAATACAAATTACAAGACCAATTATAAGTTTATACTACCTAAAAGGTAAAACCTTCACAATTGCTCGTGATATGCCTAAATCAAAAGTTTATTTTTTTCCTAACATGGGAAACATCATTCTAATCTCTTCATCTGTCGGTTGTTTGCCGTACTCACAAATTTCAAAGTACTCAACGTGGTCAACCTTGGTCATATCTACGTTTGGATACCATTTTTTGGCAGCTTCTAGCGCACTGGCATCAGCTTTTCTGCCCATCCACGTTTTCTTAAGCCATGCCAAGCGTTCCTCCTCTCCTGTTGGGATAGTAGACAAATCAACTCCACGTGTCCAAGGCAACCACTCAAACATTTGGGAATCGTGTGCTGCAAGTCCCTTTACTTTAGTATCAATAACATCATCTACGATAACCGCTATGTCTTTTTGAAAAGGGTAAGGTTTTTTAAACCCATCGCTCATATAAAGAAAAACTGGATTTTTTTTAAGTGGTGGGGTGTCTGGGGCTACATTAGGCACTATGTTCATATACGCAGCATCCTGTACAACAGAACCCGCATTTCTATGGTCGGGATGATAATCGTTTGGCCTAAGACCAAGAACAATATCCGCATCCCAATCGCGAATTCTCCTTATTACTTCCAGCCTTACTGTCAATGTTGGAAATAATTCTCCATCATGATTATCCAGAACCTCATACTCTGCAATTCCCAAAGCTTTAGCTGCCGCCTTGGCTTCCAGTCTTCGCCTTTTGGCCAAAGCTCCACCTCCCATTTCGTGATGCCCTGCGTCACCGTTGGTAAGTGCTAAAAACTTAACATTATGCCCCATTTTGGCAAATAACGCAGCAGTTCCTCCAAACTTTGAATCACAATCATCTGGGTGAGCGCCAATAGCTAGTATATTCAATACTTTTTTTTCTTGTGCTTGACCCATTGTAAATGCTAAGCACAAGCATATAATTAATGTAAATTTCTTCATGACGTTATTCTATTAAATTAAAATTTCTTAATCAGTAATAATAGGATGTTTTTAAAGCGTTGTAAGGACAGTTAATCGTATACTATTATTTGAGTTGAACCCATAGTCTATAATAAGGAAATTCATAGTATGGGTTCACTCAAACAAACTCAAATAAATAAACTATTTCATTGCTATTGATAGGAATTAATTTTGAACAAAATTTGGATTGATGTCTATTTCTCGTTGCGGTATAAAGAATAAATCCCTTATATCACCAGCATTGATAACATCCGACTCAGCTTCTATTAATTTATCGGTTACAACCCCAAACCTTTTAAGGTCTGGCCAACGATGATTTTCAAACGCAAGTTCCACCTGCCGTTCTTTAAGCAATTTGTCTTGGAAAGAACCTGGCGTGGCAGCATCTATATCATCCAGCCCAGCCCTAGTCCTAACTTCGTTTATCAAGGCATAACTTTCCGGTGATTCTCCTAGAGCTTCCGCAAGCATTAAAAGCACATCTGCATATCTAAATACCACAAAATTGTTATCTGAATCATTTTCTTGTGGTGGATTGCTTTCATATTTCCTTACATAATTCTGTTCTATAACCTCTTCATCGACATTAATCCAAGAAGTACCTAAAGAAGGTTCAAAACGTAAGTCCCCTTCCTCAAAAGCGCTTACTAGTAAGTCAGTTGGCCTATTTCTTCCAAACCCCTGCCCAGTCTGCAAATCACCACTTGGGGAGAACTCGTTCGTTAATAGACTTCCTTGACCTATACCACCACTAATAAACTGCACCTCAAATATAGACTCTACATTGTTCTCATTACCTGTACCCCATAAATCGGCATAATTTGTTGCTAATTCATAGTTGTAATTAGTGATAACTCGTCGTAACGTAGTTTCAGCCTCAGCAGTATTCCCAAGGGTCAACTGAACTTTTGCCAACAATATAGCGGCGGCACCTTTTGTTGCCCTGCCTACATTATCTGACGAATAAGAAACAGGTAGATTACCTTCAGCGACCGCTAAATCCGATGCCAATTGATTATAAACAGTAGTCGCATCTACTTGCGTAAGTTCATCACCAGGAACAAATGGAGTTAACTGTAATGGAATATTACCAAAGCCAACTGCCAAATGATAGTACATTAAGGACCTAAGAAAAATTGCCTCGCCTATGATACTATTTTTGACACCTTCCTCAATTTCAACTACATTGTCTATCCTGTCAAGAATAACATTACAGTTTGCAATTACCCTATATGATCCGCTCCAGGCAGCATCCACCTGTTCGTTTAATGGATCTTCAGTAAATTGATTAATCTCGGTATACTGTCTCGCCAAACCTGTTGCATCGGGTCCTTGGTCCGTGTTATCTGAACGCATTTCAAATAAAGACCAATAGGCTCTATTATACACACCTGCATCCTGCAGTCCTGCATAACTTGCATTTATAGCAGCTACTAAATCATCTGCAGTATTATAAAAATCAGCCTCATTCCTATTGGAGATTGGCGCTAAGTCCGTAAAATCCTCACTGCATGCTGATGTTACGCATATCATTAAGAATACTATGATTATTTTTTTCATCTTTTACAGTTTTAAATTAAAAAGTTAGATTTATACCCATGGTAAAAGATCTTGTTAGTGGATATGCACCATAATCTTCTCCAGGGGTCAAGCTATTATTGGATATGTTACTCACCTCTGGATTATATCCTAAATAATCTGTGAATGTAACAAGGTTAGTTCCAGTAATATAAAATCTTAGTCTATCGATACCACTATCACCAAATAATTTCTTAGCTGGTACTGAGTATCCTAACGTAACATTTCTTAAACGAATATAGGATCCGTCTTCTACTTGATACGAGGATGGTCTATTATTGTTACCATGATTACCGGTCTCCCTATCAGCTCTTGGCACTATTCCATTTCCTGGATCAGTGGCTGAACGCCATCTTTCATTTAGTATGCCATAAGCATTGAAATTTGCCTCTCCATTTTTCATGTGGCGAGACGTAAGATTTAAAATTTCGTTTCCTTCAACACCTTGAATCAAAAAGCTAAAATCGACGTTTTTATAACTAAATCTGTTATTAATACCCCATGTAAAATCAGGAAAATAACTTCCTGTAACAGTTCTATCATCTGGAGTTATTTCACCATCGCCATCAATATCTTTGAATCTAAAGTCACCTGGGGCTGCATTTGGAGCTTGTGTATCTACTGGCGCGTTATCAATCTCAGCTTGATTTTGATATATACCATCTACCACATAACCATAATAGCTACCTATTGGGTCTCCAACTCTAGTTACATGCCTAACACCAGCACTACCTGCCGAAAATATAGGCTCATTGCTTTCATTAAGAGATAGAACTTCATTTTTATTTGTAGAGAAATTTAAGTTGGTGTCCCATGAAAACTCTCCAACAAAATTCTTAGTACTTAGCGCCAATTCAAATCCACTATTCTCTACTTCTCCCAAATTTTGTAACGTTGTCTGGAAACCTGAAACTGAAGATATACTTACGTTCAATAACAGATCGGACGTTTTAGTGGTATAATAATCGGCCAATAAAAAAATCCTGTTTTTATAAAGACCTAACTCCAGACCTATATTAGTTTGTTGGGATTTTTCCCAAGTTAGCTCAGGGTTAGGAATGGTACTTTGTATCAATCCATTCACCTCGTTTCCGGCTAGGTTGTAATTATCAGGGGAAAGTAAGCCAATTGCTCCATAATTAGGGATTTCAAAGTTTCCTGTTTCACCCCAACTAACTCTAAGTTTCAATTCTGAAATAGCCTCAACAGATTGGAAAAAGCTCTCTTCATTTATACGCCATCCTGCGGAAACTGATGGAAAGTATCCTGTTTGATTATCGGCTCCAAACCGCGAAGAACGATCAGAACGAATAGTTCCAGTAAAAAGATATTTATCCTTAAATGCGTAATTCAATCTAAATAAAGCTGAAGCTAAAGTCCATTGTTCTTGTACTGAATTACCAGCAAATACTTGACCTCCACTTATTGTCTTTACCAAATCATCTGGAAAGTTGTCTGCCAAAACTTGCTTTATTGCAATATTGTCCTTTTGGGCTGTATATCCTAAAACAGCATTTACAAAATGGTCATTAAATTCCTTTTCCCAATTCAAGGTATTCTCCCACACCCAATTAACCTCAGTAGAGGACGTTGCTTGCGCAAAGGACTCACCTTCAGCGGAATTTCTATACAATAATGAATTCCCTCTATACAAATCCTGATTATACAAGTTAATATAGGTGCCCCCAAAAGTTTTAAAGGTTAGCTCAGGTAAAATATCATAAGATAAACCTAGGGATGCTCGGGTTTGAAACTGAAAGATTTCATCATCTACACCTTCAATAATGGCTAGTGGATTACTAGCTGTTGTGGTTGCACCACCCAAAAAGGATTGATTATTCCTTTGGTTTATAGTGCCATCAGGATTCAAAGGAGCTACGGTTGGCGAATGCACCAAACCTGAATAAATAACACCCGGTGGTCTAGCAAAATATGGAGCAGATGCGGGTACCCTTTGATTTTCGGTAATTGTCGGGGCAACTCTAAGATCTAAGTTCAATTTATCTGTTAGCTGAGAATTTAAGTTTAACATCATATTGTAACGCTCAAATTTTGCTTTTTCGACTACACCAGTTTGCTTATAATACCCAACAGATGTAAAGAAACTTGTGTTGTTCTTAATTGGCGATGCATATGAAAAATTATAATTGTTTACGATACCGGTCTTAAACATGGTGTCTTGCCAATCCGTATCAGTGCCGTCCCAATTAATAAAGGATTCAGGCATTTCATAGTTGGCATTACCTCTATCGCCTGGTCCAATAGGATCGTCAATAGACGCTCCTGGCACGGAGGATAGGTAATTATTATTCCGCGCATCTCTCGTAAAATCTATTAGTTCCGGAGCATTCATTAGATCAATTCTATTAGCGACATCTTGCATACTAATAAATGAGTCAAATGAAAATTTACCCTCATCAGTCGCTGATCCTTTTTTTGTAGTAATCAACAACACACCATTTCCTCCTCTAGAACCGTATATTGCAGCAGCAGAAGCATCTTTTAATACTTGGATTGACTCAATATCATTTGGATTTAAAGTTGCAAGTGGATTAACTGGCGGTGGCTGAAAAGCTGCTCTTCTCCGGGCCACGCCTCCGTTAACGCCCACTGATGTAAGATTCCTAGATATTGGAATTCCATCAATAACAAATAATGGGTCATTACCAGCGGAAATGGAGCCTGAACCCCTCACCCGAATGTTTGGGCTTGCGCCTGGCTCACCAGAAGTTTCTTGAACTTGAACCCCAGCAACTTGGCCAATAATAGCCGCCTCTGGACTTAATGATGGCACCTCAGTAATCGTTTCTGGAGTAATAGAAACTACAGAACCCGTTACTCTTTTTTTAGATAAGGTTCCATAACCAACAACTACCACCTCTTCTAATGCTGCCGCATCTTCCTCAAGACTTACAGTAATCGAGGTTTGACCTGAAACCTCAACTTCCTTAGATTTGAAACCTAAATAAGAAACTCGAATTTTGGAAACACCTGTTGGCATTACAATTTCGAAATTTCCATCAAAGTCAGTTGTTGCTCCAACTGTTGTACCTTTTGCCACAACAGTTGCCCCTGGCAAGGGTAAGCCGCTCATGTCAGTAACCATTCCTTTAAGACTTGTCTGTACATTAGGGAGCTCTATCTTTATGGTAGGAGCGGAGTTACCTAATTTGACGGCTTCCTTTCTGGTTATAACAATCTGGCTAGAAAGTATTTCATAATCCAAATCTGTACCATCGAATACCTCCTTCAAAAGATCTTCAACACAAAGATTACTTTTTGTGATTATTACTTTACGATTTAAATCTACCTCAGATGCTTCGTAAAAAAATTTATGACCTGTGGTATTTGTTATTGTTTCAAATATGTAACCAAGATTCTTAGTTTTAAGACTAATGGTTACAATGTTTTCCTGTGCACAATTACTTGCATTAGCATAGCTAAAAAATAGCAAGATACATAGGAATAACATTAAGCTCTTTGGAAACTTTAGAGCTTTAGCACATATGATTTTCTGTTTTTTCATAATTAATTTGGTCTAGTTAGTAATTGATTTCTCTTATGTTAACAATTGATTTTAGTCATAGGCGTTGTTATTTTTTAATTGTTATCGTTTTTCCGTTTTTGGTGTAATTAAAATATGTGTGGGTCTGTATTGTTTTTAACACTAAATCAATACCCTCTTTATCAAACATACCCGTGAACCTTAATTCTCCCAGAATATCACTTTCATTAACAATTTCAACATTGAATTGCCGTTCCAATTTTTTTATAATTTCTGACATTTTTTCATTTTCAAAATATACAATACCCTTGGTCCATGCTATATATGGAGTTACATCCACATCTTCAATGATAAATGATTGATTTAAACTTTTGGAATTCGTGAGCTTTTGAGATGGTTCTAACATGGTAAGAAGTTCCCCGTTAGACCCTTTTTCATCACCAACACCAATAGAACCTTCTACTAATACCACTTCAGATATAATATCCTCATCGTAGTTGGATATGTTAAACACGGTCCCAAACACATGCGTATACATTTCATCAGTTTTTACCACAAAAGGCTTACTTGTATTCTTGGCTATTTCAAAAAATGCCTCTCCTTTTAAAAAGACTTCTCTTTTATTTTTACCTTCAAAACTGGAAGGGTATCTTAATTCTGATCCAGAATTCAACTTAATAACAGATCCATCTTCTAATATGACCGATAAAATTTTACCGTTAGGAACTCTTAAAACATTATTATTTGATTTAACTCCACTAGTCTTTTCCCTGTCATGGCGTATTGTACCATGGTTAAGATAAATGTTAGCGATTCCATTTTTACTTTTTAAAATAGTATCATTATCGTGCTCCAGATTAATAATCTCACCAGTATCCAATTGAAGGGTTATTTGATTTGAATCAAACGTTGGTTGAAGGGTAGCTGTTGCATTCCTATTAGTACTAAAGTAGATGGAAGACGTAATTAAAACCAATAGTGCCGCAGCATAACCCCATACTTGTTTATTAGCGTAAAACGGTATTGACGTTACCGTCTTCTTATTTCTAATACTTTTCAAAAATTGTATGAAAGCCGCTCTAGAATCCAAAGATTTACTTTGGTACTTAATTAAAAAATCAGCTTGAACTATTTTTTTAAATACCTCTTGGTTTCCTTCCTTCTTCACCCATTCATAAAGAATTGAAACTTCTTCAGTGGTTGCCTCTTGGTTAAGATATTTTGTAATTATTCTTCTAATGTCAAGCTTGGTCATCTAAAAAAATTAAGTCTCCTTACTTAAAAGACGTAGATTTCATTAAAAACCCTTACTGACAATTAAATTATTTTAACAAATTATTTTGAAATACTAAGGAAATAACCCGTCTACCTTAATAACAAATAGCCTGAGAAATAATTCATACCCAATTATAAGAATAAGGATAACTGTGTTCTAAGTCTTTTTAAGGCTTTGGACATATGAGCTTCAACAGTCTTAATTGAAATATGCAGCTCTTCAGAAATTTCATTATACCTAAGGCCATCCATTTTTCCCATTATTAGTACTTTCTTACATCGCTCCGGTAAATTTTCGATTTCTGCTTCCATCTGTTTCAATCTTTCATCAAAAAGAGAGGAGTCTGTCTCTAAAATTTCCAAATATGCCTCCCGCTTAAGGCTTTCTAAGAATACTAATTCTTTCTTTTTTTTTCTTTGCGTATCTATAAAAAGATTGAGCGCAATTACAAAAAGGTATCTTTTAAGGCTGTCTTTTTTAATGTGGATTATTTCTTTTTTGTCCCAAAACTTTATAAAAGCTCGTTGTGCTACTTCTTCGGCAACCTTAGAATCTCCAGAAACAGCTGTAATATAGTTGCAAAGGTCTTGGTAGTAGCTTTTGAAAAAAAAACCATAGGCCTCTTCAGAGCCTTTCTTTAGCTCTTCAATGAGAATTTTTTCGTTTTCGTATTTTGGTTCGGTTGACACAACAAACAATTTAAATTAAGCTATAGGCTATAAGAACAAGGTTCAAAAAAGGGTATAACTTTGTATTTAAAAGACTTTCCTTCCGCTAATGAAGACTATATATTCTTCGAAATTAATTAGAATAAAACTTAAGAATATCTATAAAAATGTTTACCAACTATTTTAATTGATGTCATCATCTTTAAAGATTAAATAATACCTTAATATTCCAATAGCGTTTTTTAAAAGTATAAAAATAAAAATACAAACAAACTATTTTCTAATAATTTAGATTCTTAGTTTTTTGATTTTTATTGTATCAATTAAAAATCATTATGAAACTTCATAAATCGTTAACAGTATTATCAGCTTATAAATAGAACCCCTAGTTAAACAAAGGAGCAGTGATTGATGTTCGATTCTTGCCTTATTAATTAAAAAACGAATTGACAATTTGTTTTGATTCATGACCAGTTGATCTATGTGTTAAACAATTGGCATACAACTCCGGTTTTAAATGGGACCCTTGAAATATTTAGTAGGAACCTCAGTGAAACTTTTTTGCTAAATAACTTGACAAGTTGCCTTTTACTGGAAAGTGTATATCATGCTGGTATTACCCCACAACTAATGACTAAAACAAAAAATCCAACCTAATTGAATAGATTGGATTTCACTTTTTGCTCCCCCTCTTTAGCTCAAACCAAGGAGGACAAGGTTTTCTTTTTCAATTTTTGGCCAACTCCTTTACTTAATGGCTATCTGAACTGTTTGTCTTTGATTCTACATTTCTTTTTTAAGTTATAAAAACTCTTACCCTTGATATAGTAAGAGGAACGCAATTTCGCGTAACAACCGAGCACAAAAGCTACGGTGGTTCAGCATACGGACAGTCCAGTCAAAATAAATGAGTATCCACTGTTTTATACCTATCCTGATGCATAATCTTTAATACCTATGCCTTATGAAACATGTATGTACTGCTAGACAGGGAAATCAAAAACTTTTCTTAGAATTTTATGACCGCTTAACAGCACTTAGCGATGAAAAGCTCATTGAAGCGTATTATAGGGAAGTTAACCTTGGGATGACCGGCGTTCATGCGCAAGCGGTTTATGCACTCCCCATTAAAAATAAACACCATTTTCTTCCCGTATGGCATGGCTTCTCCTTTT
>CAZMUV010000071.1:0-17756 GCA_964569345.1 uncultured Maribacter sp.
CTATGCAATTAACCGAACAAGAGGTTGTACGAAGAGAGAAATTAACACGATTACGGGAAATGGGAATTGATCCGTATCCCGCTGCTTTATGGCCTGTAGATGCTACCTCGAAAAGGATAAAAGAGCATTACGAAGAAGGAAAGAAGGTTGTGATTTCAGGTAGGTTGATGCGAAAGAAGATACAGGGAAAAGCCTCTTTTGGAGAATTGCAGGATAGCGAAGGTCGTATTCAGGTGTATTTTAACCGAGATGAAATTTGTCCGCCAGATGACCATAGCAAATACAATGAAGTCTTTAAAAAACTTTTAGATTTAGGAGATATCATAGGTGTTGAAGGAGAATTGTTTACCACGCAGGTAGGAGAGATTACGGTACTAGTAAAAGACTATACTATTTTATGTAAAGCCTTAAGACCATTACCCTTACCAAAGCAGGATGCAGCGGGTAATACTTATGATGAATTTAACGACCCAGAATTACGTTACCGCCAGCGCTATGTTGACTTGGTAGTTAATCCACATGTAAAAGAAACCTTTGTTAAGCGTACCAAGATTACCAATAGTATACGGAAATTTTATAATGACAAAGGCTATCTAGAAGTGGAGACTCCTATACTACAGCCCATTCCAGGAGGAGCAGCGGCACGTCCTTTTTTAACACATCACAATGCGCTGAATATACCCTTGTACCTGCGTATTGCCAATGAATTATATCTAAAAAGATTGATTGTTGGCGGCTTTGATGGCGTTTACGAATTCTCAAAGGATTTTAGAAACGAAGGCATGGACCGTACCCATAATCCAGAGTTTACCGTTATGGAACTCTATGTAGCCTATAAAGATTACAATTGGATGATGGATACTACGGAAGAACTACTGGAAAAAGTAGCCATCGATGCCACGGGAAGTTCTAAAGTAACCGTCGGGGAACATCAAATAGAGTTCAAAGCGCCTTATCCGCGTATTCCTATTTTAGAGGCGATAAAAATACATACCGGAGCAGATGTTGCTGGCATGGGAGAGGTTGAACTGCGCGAAACAGCTAAAAAGTTAGGCCTAGAGGTTGATGAAACGATGGGCGTCGGTAAATTGATAGATGAAATATTTGGTGAAAAATGTGAGCACTTCTACGTTCAGCCTACCTTCATAACCGACTACCCCAAGGAAATGAGTCCATTAACGAAAGAACACCGGGACAATCCCGCTTTAACCGAGCGTTTTGAACTCATGGTAAACGGTAAGGAACTAGCGAATTGCTACTCTGAGCTAAACGACCCTATTGATCAGAGAGAACGTTTTGAAGAACAATTACGACTCTCCGAAAACGGAGATGATGAGGCTATGTTCATAGACCAGGATTTCTTAAGAGCTCTAGAGTATGGAATGCCCCCAACTTCGGGGATTGGAATTGGTATTGACCGTTTGGTGATGTTAATGACCAATAATTCTTCTATACAAGAAGTGTTGTTCTTCCCTCAAATGCGACCGGAAAAGAAGGCCATTGAATTAACGGATGAAGAGAAAGCCATCATGGCGATTTTAAAGCCAAGCGGTTCAATGGAATTGGGAGCGCTAAAAACTGAAGCAGGACTAAGCGGTAAAAAATGGGATAAATCCATGAAGGCACTCACAAAACATGGGCTTACCAAAGTCAATAAAAACGATGACGGACTGTTTGTAGAAGTGACTTTCTAAATATTCCATTTAATTTCGAACGCAAAAAGCAGTACGCTTCCTCTTTCCTATAGTTGATATAACGACTTAGGAAGGAGAGAAGCACTGATTAAAACCATAAAGCAATACTTTCCATAGCTAAAAAATAGCCTACGAGCTAAATTTGTCTGTATTTTCAAAAGAATTGTCTATTTTAATATCGTTTATAAGTTCTTAGTATTGAACTAGCTAGAAATGAACCATGACCCCTACCCTAAGTAATGAGGTCTAAATAGGTTGCTAGCGGAGCGAACGAATGAAAATGGAAAAGAAAATTTTTAATGGAACTAAGCTGCTATTCCTCGCGTTGGTGCTTGTTGCATTACAATCGTGCCAAACAAAGGAACGTGTTGATTTTAGCACTCAAATAAAGCCTATTCTTAACAAGAATTGCATTACCTGTCACGGTGGCGTAAAGAAAAACGCAGGTTTTAGCCTGTTGTTCGAGGCAGAAGCCTTTGCCAATACCGAATTGGGCAAACCAGCCATAATTCGAGGCGATGCCGCCAATAGCGAATTCATCAAGCGATTGCATGAAGACGATTTAGAACTTCGCATGCCCTACCAAAAATCTAAACTTTCTGATGAAGAAATCGATTTACTGACTCGTTGGGTGGACCAAGGTGCGGAATGGGGAGAACATTGGGCCTATTCTCTTCCGAATAAAGTGGACGTACCTGCACAACCTTCTGAAGCCAGTTTTACGCCAGAAATAGTATCCGACTTCATAAAAAATGATATTGATAAGTTTATTCTAGCCCGTTTGGAAGACAAACAACTGCAACCGAATGCCCCTACTGGAAAGAAGAGCATTGCCAGACGTGTCGCACTAGACTTAGTAGGATTGCCTCCATCATCAGTACTACTACAAAAATTCACCGACAACGAAATCACCTACGAAACCATGGTAGATAGCCTATTAGCCCAAGAAACTTTTGGGGAAAAATGGGCTACGTGGTGGTTGGATGTTGCACGCTACGCAGATTCCAAAGGCTATGAAAAAGATATGGGCCGCTCTATTTGGCGGTACCGCGATTGGGTCATCAATGCTTTCAATCGAGATTTACCCTATGACCAATTTACCATAGAGCAACTGGCAGGCGACCTCCTTCCAGAACCTACCGCAGATCAGTTGATTGCTACGGCCTTTCATAGAAACACCATGAACAATGACGAAGGCGGCACTGATGACGAAGAATATCGTGTAGCGACGGTTATTGATCGGGTAAATACCACTTTTGAGGTGTTTCAAAGCACCACTATCGGTTGCGTACAATGCCATAGCCATACCTACGACCCCTTTAAGCATGAGGAATATTACAATCTAATGGCATTTTTCAACAATTCGCGTGATGAGGATACGCCTAATGAATCGCCGGTACTAAAATTTTATGATACAGCACAACAAAAGCAAGTGGATAAGGTGCTAGAATGGGTAAGTAAATATGGTGACGAAAAAGCCTTAAAAACGTATCGAGATTTTATACAGTTTACCGAGCCTGTTTACAAATCACATTTCTTTAAAGAATTTAAGAATAGTGTGTATGATGATCACGCTTCTGTTGTATTTTGGGACGATGGCAGCCTCATCATACCCGATGCCTATACCAACAACGCGAGTTATGTTTACCTGAATTATCGCTCCCATTATGATGGTACCAAAATGACCATTCGCGAAACCGCTGCAGACGGACCTATCTTGGCTGAATTTACTATCAATAAGAGTAAAAACAATACCACTTCGCAATTCGCATTGAAAAATATCGATGAGAAAACGGACATCTACATTGAAACACAAAACGATGCTGTTGCACCCGAGAAGAATATTTTAAATGTGTATTGGGTCGGTTTTATTCCTGATATCCCAGCGCAAGAAAAACAAGGATGGGCGGAAATAAATACGACTCTTTTAGAATTGCTGAACACCAACACGGAAACAGTACCAATTTTGGTAGAAAATCCAGAACACATGAAACGCACTACACAGGTATTTGACCGTGGAAGTTGGCTCACCAAAACCGACACCGTAGCACCCGCAACGCCTCAAAGTTTAAATGCGTGGAACAATGGTTGGACCAAAGACCGCTTGGGCCTATCGCAATGGATTGTCAGTAAAGAAAATCCGTTGACAGCCCGAACATTGGTAAACAGGGTCTGGCATCAAATCTATGGTCGTGGACTAGTTGCTACTATAGAGGACATGGGTTCACAGTCGGATGCGCCAACTCACCCAGATTTATTAGATTGGCTGGCCCTGCGTTTTATGAACGAACACAACTGGAGTATTAAGGCTTTAATCAAAGAAATTGTGCTGTCGGGTACCTATCGCCAAAAATCAGAAAGCACGCCCGAAATGCACCAACAAGATCCAGAAAATGAGTTGTATGCTAGAGGCCCAAGAATACGATTAGGTGCAGAACAAATTCGCGATCAAGCCTTGGCAGTGGCAGGGTTATTAAGTCCAAAAATGTATGGCCCTGGTGTGATGCCACCACAACCAGATGGTGTTTGGCAAACCGTGTACAACGGTGCCAATTGGGTGGAAAGTAAAAACGAGGACCGCTACCGCCGTGGTATATACACCTATTTAAAGCGCACAAGTCCGTATCCGTCCTTCCTAACCTTTGATGCCGGAAGTCGCGAAGTTTGTATGATTCGAAGAACGGTTACCAATACGCCCTTGCAGGCTTTAGTCACTTTAAACGATCCAGTATACTTGGAGGCTTCCTACCATTTGGCAAAAAACAATAGAGTTACCAATGATATAGAGAAAAGCATTATTAACAGTTATGAGCAGGCTACGTTCAAAAAAATTACCCCTAACCGCTTAGAAGCACTAACAGAACTATACGAAAATTCCATTACCGAGTTTACCGAAAATAAAGAAGCATCAAAACTGTTCCTCCATTTTGAGGAGCAGCCCACGGCAGAACTCGCGGCCCTGACCATGGTAGCGAATGCCATTATGAACTTGGATGAATTTTTGACGAAAACATGAAAGACATCGTAGAAAGACTGATACAGGAAAAACTAGCTCGTGAAACGCAGGAAAATACGCGAAGGCACTTTATCAAAAGCTGTGCCCAAGGTATGGGAGGTTTGGCGCTGAGCTCTATTTTTATGGGATGTGACCCCTTGAGCACCTCGTCCAAAAAAGGACCTATAGCTTTCTCGGAGCGTGATTTGAATCCCTTATCTACCTTGGCGCCACCTTTTGCACCAAAGGTAAAATCTGTTATTTATTTGCATATGGCAGGTGCACCCTCCCAATTGGAAATGTTCGATTACAAACCCGAATTGCAGAAATACGATGGTCAGGATTGTCCTCAATCGCTATTGGAAGGCAAGAAATTCGCCTTTATAAAAGGAACACCCAAATTAATGGGCCCACAGGCGGAATTTAAACAAGAAGGCGAATCGGGGAATTGGGTTTCCAATTTTATGCCTCATTTTAAAAAAGTGGTAGATGATGTCGCTTTTTTAAAAGCGGTTCATACCGATCAATTTAACCACGGCCCAGCGCAGCTCTTCATGCATACTGGCAGTGCTCGTTTGGGTAGGCCAAGTATAGGGTCTTGGGCCACCTACGGACTAGGTTCCGAAAACCAAAACTTACCTGGCTTTGTGGTCTTGACCTCCGGCGGAAATACGCCTGATGCTGGCAAAAGTGTTTGGGGAAGCGGATTTCTACCCTCTGTATATCAAGGAGTGCAGTGCCGCTCTAAAGGGGATCCCGTTTTATACATCGAAGATCCCAATGGTATTTCGCGCGACCTGAAAAAAAGTACCATTGATGCGATTAATAAAATTAATAAAGAAGAGTACGCCAAATATGCTGATCCGGAAATCTTGGCGCGCATAAATCAATATGAGATGGCGTACCGCATGCAAATTGCAGTCCCTGAGGTCATGGATATCAATAGCGAACCTGAACATATTCAAGAAATGTACGGTGTTGAGCCTGGGAAGGAATCCTTTGCCAACAACTGTCTTTTGGCTAGAAAATTAGTTGAAGACGGCGTGCGTTTCGTGCAGCTTTTTGACTGGGGATGGGATACACACGGAAATGTAAGGGAAGGTTCCATCGATTTAGGACTTCGCAATAAATGTAGAGAAATAGATAGACCAATAACTGCGCTTATCATGGATTTGAAACAGCGTGGCTTATTGGATGACACCCTCATTGTTTGGGGTGGGGAATTCGGAAGAACACCCATGCAGGAGAACCGTGGCAATACTAAAATGGCATATAAAGGGCGTGATCATCATGGTGATGCCTTTACCATGTGGATGGCTGGTGGTGGAATCAAAAAAGGATCATCTCATGGAAAAACAGACGATATTGGATTTTCCGGTATAGAAGGCCGCGTATCGGTACATGATGTGCATGCCACCATCTTACACCTTCTAGGTTTTGACCATGAAAAATTTACACATGAATTCCAAGGAAGACCTTTTAGGCTAACAGATGTGGAAGGGGAAATTATTAAAGAAATATTAGCTTAAATATGCAATAGAGGAAAAAATGAAAATGAAAATGAAAACGCGCTTTATCCTAACCTGTTTACTTTTTACCCTCAGCTTCTATTCCCAAGAAAAAAAACTAGAATTCTATCAAACCGATCGGGGACAACAAAGCTCTTGGGATACCTTTTTCAAAAAAACTAAAGCAGCGGATTATATGCCGATATTACTCTACACGCGTGTTCCAGGGGTAGACCAATGGAAAGCGAATGTGTATATAATGAAGGTCTTAAAAGAACGTTTGAACAATTTAATACAATTGCGTATTACGCTACCTATTATTAATACAGGATTAATAGATTTATGACATTGAATTTAATTTTTGAATTGATTGGTTTAAACTCCCATGTTTAGATGGAGGTACTGAAACAACTTTTGGGTCGGTTACACCCGCTCATAGTTCACTTGCCCATTGGGTTTATCATCCTTGGTCTGCTACTGCAATGGTACGACCGCAAACAAAGGCAATTCAATAATGTAATTTCCTTAATCTATAAATGGGGTGGCATCAGCGCAGTATGTGCGTGTATAACAGGTTATTTACAATATTTAGGCGAAGGTTATGCTTTTGACACCATAAAATGGCACTTATGGGCAGGCATTACTACAGCACTTTTTTCTTTTTTAATGTACGGCAAAGTTGCTGGATTAAAGGCTATGGGCACCTTCAAAAAAATTCCCATAGTTGTATTTTCCATCGTGTTTTTTATGTTGCTTTCCTATACCGGCCATCAAGGTGGTAATATTACCCACGGCGAGGATTATCTTATAGAACCCTTGCCCAACAACATCAAATCGGCCTTAGGTTTCGAAACTTTTGAGAAAAGGGAGATTGTACTGAACGAGGCTACTTGGGAGGAGGCGCTTATTTACGACGACCTTATCAATCCCATCCTAAACAATACCTGTGTGAGTTGCCATAATCCTAAGAAAACTAAAGGTGAATTGCTTTTGCATACTAAAGAAGGAATTTTGAAAGGAGGGGAGAACGGGGAAATACTGCTAGCTAAAAATTCCAACAACAGCGAGTTATACCATAGAATAAAGCTCCCGAAAGAGGACGACCAACACATGCCTCCAGATGGAAAGACCCAACCCACAAAGGAAGAAATAAAATTGGTAGGTGCTTGGATAGATTCAGGTCATCCATTTGTGGGTAGTATCAAGGAAGCTGGTCTAGAAAAACAACTCTTTATTTCCTTTTTTTCGACAAAACACGATTATGATTATCCAGATATAGAAATAGCCAACGTTGCAAAAGACAGTATTTTAACCATAGAGAAAACAGGTATTCATGTAGATTTTATAAGTAAATCATCAAACTTCTTGAGTGTTTCCGCTATTAATAAACCTTCTTTTAAAGATAGTGATTTTGAAGGCTTACTTTCACTCAAAAACAATATTGCCAGACTTGATCTGGGTGGTACACAAGTGACGGATGCTCTTGTTGAAAAATTAGCGCAGCTTCCTAACTTAACAGTTCTAAAATTGGATAACACGGTAATTACCGGAAACACAATCAGCGCTTTAACATCCTTGAAATATTTAAAATCCATCAATCTAACCGGTTCGCAATTCGAAACAATCCATATAGAAAAACTAGCCAGTTTCCCAAAACTTCAACAGGTCTTTCTATACAAAACAAAAGCAAATGCCAAGGGAGTGAAATCGCTAAGAGAAGGGCGAATAAAAATCGATTATGGCAATTACGAATTACCACCTATTCCTTCAGACTCTATTGTTTATTAACTCTTTTAGTACTCAAACACAGAAAATACTAAGCCAAAAAACTTTCTAAAATAGAAGAAAAAACATAGCTTAGGGCCAGCAATAGAATCGTATGCATATAAGCAGCAAATTGGGACTCTTTTTAGGTCCTATTTTATTTTTAATTGGTATTAATCTGCCGTTTGAACTACTCTCACCGCAAGGTGATGCCGTTATTGCCACAGCGATTTGGATGGTAATTTGGTGGATTACCGATGCTGTCTCTATTTCTGTTACTGCACTTTTACCACTAATTCTATTTCCCCTACTTAAAATAATGCCAGTTGCAGATGTTGGCGCAAACTATGGGAGTCCTATTATTTTCCTATTCTTTGGGGGGTTTGTAATGGCTTTGGCCCTGGAGAAAGTGAATTTACACAAACGCATTGCCCTAAACATTATTAAAATAACCGGCACCACACCCAATAAAGTAGTTTTAGGTTTTATGATTGCCACGGCAACATTAAGTATGTGGATCAGTAATACGGCTAGCACGGTGGTCATGCTTCCGATTGCGATGTCGGTTATCGGTTTATTGATTAATGATGCAGACGGATTTACTAAAAGTGACCAAAATTTCGCGCTGTGTGTTATGCTCGGTATTGCTTTTTCAGCAAACGCCGGAGGCATAGCAACGGTTATTGGCACACCCCCTAACTCGGTCATGATTGGCCTGTTAGAAAGTGAATATAACATTCAGATTTCTTTTTTAAAATGGATGGTCATCGGAGTGCCCTTTTCAGTACTCATGATCGCAATCAGTTATCTGGTATTGGTAAAGTGGATGTTTCCAAACAAGCAACTGAAATTTAATGCCAGCAGGGACATCATCAAGTCCGAGTTAACGAAGTTAGGGCCTATGACCGGAAAGGAAAAAATGGTGCTAGTCATTTTCGGCATCACTATCTTTTTATGGGTATTTAGAACCTTAATCAATAAATTATTTCCTGAGTTAGCGCTTTCGGATACAATTATCAGTATGATTGCCGCAGTATCCTTATTCGCTATTCCTTACAACCTAAAAAAAGGAGACTTTATTATTAAATGGAAAGACACTTCCAAACTGGCATGGGGCATCCTTATCCTATTCGGAGGTGGTCTAGCACTAGCCAAAGGCATGTCCGTGAGTGGTATTGTAGACGTTGTCGCGAATACAATTGCTGCAAGTGAAATTTCTATATTTATCACCGCAGTCCTGCTAATTACTCTAATGCTCTTTATGACAGAACTAATGAGCAATGTAGCGCTGGTGGCCGTTCTTGCCCCAGTAGTGGCTGGTATTGCCATTGGTCTTGAAATCCCTATACTTTATCTTTTAATACCTGTTACCATGGCAAGTAGTTGTGCATTTATGCTACCTATGGCTACACCGCCCAATGCCATTGTTTTCGCAAGTGGCTATATTAAGGTACATGAGATGGCTCGCGCTGGTATTATTTTAAACCTTATCTCAGTGGGCTTATTGATTCTACTATTCCAGTTTGTAATACCAGTGTTATTTTGAGTGACCAAGCCGATTAAGGATTGTGTGCTACGGAAAACCATTCAGATAGTCAAGCAGTGTTAACGCTAAGCGCAGGAGGTTTAGGCTTATGATTTTATTAAGTACCGTTTGGTTTATTTTTCTTGATAGCTAAAAAAATTCTAAACTAAAATAAAAAATGACTAACAAATTATTACCCTTCCTGCTAACGCTGCTTTTTATTGTTAGTTACCAAAGTACAGAAGCGCAACTTTTTAAAAAGAAAACGAAAAAAAGACCTCGGAGTTGTCAAATAAAATGGAATTAACTCAAACGAATCAAATTAAAGACACTCATTCTGAAGACTCACAACATCATGCTATTAATTAATACCTACTTGTACCCCGAAACTGAAGCGTGGCTAATAGCCACGCTTTTTTGTTTTTTATATAGTTCCCCAATAGAGGTAAAACCTATCTGTTTTTAGACGGTATCGACCAAGGGTACATTACTCCGATAACTGTAAGTGCATAACCACAAAACCCCCAATCTTCACATCAAAAACAGACTAGTTCACAACAACATGCTTTTTTGCGCTTCGGTGTGATTTACCTTTGTCATGTAATTAAAAACCCCGAATCATGACTAATAAAATCAAAAGTTTAATATACCTAAGTTGTTTCATTTTTACATCT
The DNA here is from genome assembly GCA_964569345.1 of uncultured Maribacter sp. Classification (GTDB taxonomy): domain Bacteria; phylum Bacteroidota; class Bacteroidia; order Flavobacteriales; family Flavobacteriaceae; genus Maribacter. Next base: position 10,161 of record CAZMUV010000071.1, read on the forward strand.
GTACTATATAACACAACCATAGAAGAAAACACCCCAGAGTTGTCCAACAAAATGGAATTAACTCAAACGAATCAAGTTGCAAACACCCATTCTGAAAGCTTAGAACGTAGCGCTACCAATTAATACCTACTTATATCCAAAACTAGAGCATGGCCAAAAGCCATGCTTTTTTGTTTTATGTATATTGCTTATTCGTTAAAGCTTTCCTAAAAAAGAAATGTGCTTTAAACCTTTAGGGAAATCAAAAGTCCTAGATACAAATCATTAAAATATAAAGACATGAAAAAATTAGCACTTATCGTGGTATTATTAACTGGGGTTTACTTATCGGCCCAAAGACATGACGGTAAAAGAAACGGGATGAAAGATTTAAATCCGGAGCAAATGGCTACTCTTGAAACAAAAAAAATGACTCTAGCCTTAGATTTGAGCCAAAACCAACAAAAAGAAGTAGCATCAATGCTATTGGCTCATGCAGAACTAAAAAAAACGAAACAGGAACAACGAAAAGCAAAAAGAGACGAAGACACCAGACCAACAAAGGAAGAACGATTTGCCATGCAAAACGAGCGGCTTGATTATATGATTGCCCACAAAGCAGAGATGAAAAAACTATTAACGGAAGTACAGTTTAGTAAATGGGAAAAAATGCAGCATAAAAGACATAAAAATAGAAAAGATAGTGGGCATGGAAAATCGAAACGCTAAGTATTAGAAAAAGTAAGCCACGTTCCCATGAACGTGGCTTACTTTTTTTTAAAGCACTCCTACTTTAAATCGGTATAGCGTTTTAAGCACCAAGGGTAAAAGAAGGTAAAACCTCATCAACCTTAATCTCATTTCATAGATTTATCATCCTAATAGCTCATGAATATAGCAGCGAAAAAATTTTAGTGCTAATCCTTAATTGATTATTTTGAGGGATGCAAAACACCATTTCGGATAGAATTGCCGATTTCCTTAAGAAATACCCTCCATTTTCCTATCTACGAATGGAGGAACTTCAAACATTTGCACCAGAAATCACCATAGTTTACAAGGAAAAGGATGCTATTGTTTTTGAACGGGATTCCGCCCCACATCTTTTTTTTTATGTGGTACACAAAGGAGCTATAGGGCTTATTCGCAAAGAGGATGGTATTGTTCTAGATATTTGTGATGAAGGTGATATCTTTGGGCTACGACCACTAATGGCAAACGAGAATTACAGACTTGAAGCCAAGGCTCAAGAAGAAAGTATTCTCTATGCCATCCCTATAACACTTTTTAAACCTATTATTAAACAGCACGTTGAGATAGGTAGTTTTTTGGTGGAAAGTTTTGCATCTAATACCAGAAACCCATACTCCAACACGCATAAAGGACAATTATTAGGAGATACAGCTCAATTTAATCCTAACAACTCAGGTTCTAGATTATTAGACGTGCAGCGAGTGGAATACAGCTCAAAAATAACAAGTTGTAAACCTGGGACAAGAATACAGACCCTTGCCAAAAAGATGTCTAAAAAGAGTATTGGCGCCATGCTCATAGAAAAGGAAGGGCTTCCCATTGGCATAATAACCGATAAGGATTTTCGAAATAAAGTGGTCACGGGAATCGTTCCCATAACAGCCAAGGCAAAAGCGATTATGTCCAGCCCTGTAATTACCTATCCCAGTAATTTGACGATTACCCAAGCACAAATGGCGATGATGAAAAGCGGTATCAGTCACTTGGTACTCACCGAGGATGGCACACCCAATACAAATGCCATAGGAATACTTTCCAAACACGATGTCATGCTTTCCTTGGGTAATAACCCAGCGGTTTTGGTCAAGGCAACAAAACGCTGTAAGCAGATAGATGAGCTAAAGCCCATTAGAAAAGGTGTCATGAACTTATTGAAAGGATATCTGGAACAAAATATCCCCATGAGCCTTACTTCGAAAATAATTTCTGAGCTCAATGATGCTTGCACCAAACAGGTTATTCGACTCTCCTTAAAACAGATGGACACGCCTCCCCCTATCGACTTCGCTTGGTTGGCCATGGGAAGTCAAGGAAGAAGTGAACAGCTTTTACATACCGATCAAGACAATGCCTTGGTATTTGCAACCGTTGCAGAAAATAAATTAGAAGAAACTCGTGCGTACTTTTTACGGTTAGCAAAATTAATTACAAATGGCCTGCATGAAATAGGATATGCTTATTGCCCTGCGGATATGATGGCCTCCAATCCTAAATGGTGTTTGAGTGTTGATGAATTTAAAGAGACCACCACTAAATGGATTACTAATCCTGGGCCGGACGAGGTGCTTTTATCCTCCATTTTCTTTGATTACAACCTCGCCTATGGTAGCAAAGAACTTACTGATGAATTGGCATCACATATATTTAAAACCGTTGAAAGCTATCCCATTTTCTTGACCCATTTGGCTAGTGGAGCCTTACAAAATCCTTCACCATCTGGCTTTTTTAGAAAATTTTTAGTGGAACAAGACGGCGTTCATAAAGACTTTTTTGATTTGAAACGACGGGCCTTAATGCCCTTGATAGACGCTGCTAGAGTACTGATTCTATCCCATCACGTAAAAGGAATAAACAACACATGGCAACGCTACGAAAAACTAGCCCTTTTGGAACCTAACAATGCTGAATTATTCCTTGCTTGCTCATACTCAAGTAAAGCACTATTGAAATTCAGAACGCGCCAAGGTTTATTACACAACGATTCTGGTCGTTTTATTTCCTTAGAACAACTAAATAAGGAAGAACGTATGAAACTAAAGCGAACCTTTTCATCTGTCAAGGATATTCAGCAAGTACTATCCGTACGTTTTATGACCGCTATTGTACGCTGATATGTTTAAAAAAAAGACCTATCCCGACTTTTGGAACGAATACGCAGATTCGTTTGGAAACGGATTACCCAATTTGGTTCAAGACAACAAATTTGTGGTCTTGGATACAGAAACGACAGGCTTTAATGTAAAGGAAGACCGAATTTTAAGTGTAGGAGCCTTGGTACTTCAACAGCAAACAATACAACCCAAACAGGCTTTTGAGCTTTTTGTGGAACAAGAACACTACAACGCCGAAACCGCTAAGATTCATGGAATACTAAAGCAAAGTGTCACAGACAGAATTACTGAACTACAGGCCTTAAAAATAATTCTTGAAACTCTAAAAAACAGTGTGTTAGTGGCGCACCATACGGGTTATGATGTTGCCATGATTAATAATGCACTCAAACGAAACGGCCTACCCAAGCTTAAAAACAAATCCCTCGATACGGCTAGCTTATACTTTAAAACGGTAACTAAGCTAAAAAAAGAGGAATTAGCCTCCCATATCACCTTAGACGATTTGGCTAAAATCTATAACATTTCAAAAAAGGACCGCCACACAGCGCTAGGCGATGCCTATATAACTGCAATAGCATTTCTACATATTTTAGCAAAACTAAAGCCCGACACACTCAACAATTTGTTGAAGCGTGACGGGCTTTTTAATTTTTACTAAATCATTACAAAGCTTCATCCATAATCTGCTGTACTACTTCTGGATTTAACAATGTTGAAGTGTCCCCAAGATTACTGGTATCCTTTGAAGCTATTTTTCTTAAAATCCGTCGCATAATTTTTCCGCTTCTTGTTTTAGGAAGTCCAGGAACAAATTGAATTTTATCCAACTTGGCAATAGGCCCAATATGCTCTGTAATTACTTGGTTAATTTCTTTCTTTAAGTTGTCTCGGTCACGGGACTCGCCTGTTTCCTTTAAAATCACATAACCATATAGCGCATTCCCTTTGATATCATGAGGAAAACCTACAATAGCAGATTCTGCCACCGCAGGGTGTTCATTAATGGCATCCTCAATAGGTGCTGTACCCAAATTATGACCCGAAACGATGATAACATCATCTACGCGACCGGTAATACGGTAATAACCCACCTCATCTCTAAGCGCACCATCACCAGTAAAATACATATCCTTAAAAGCTGAGAAATACGTTTCTTTATAGCGCTGATGGTTTCCCCAAATGGTGCGAGCCATAGAGGGCCATGGGAACTTGATACATAACCTGCCATCTACCTGATTCCCTGTGATTTCTTTACCATTCTCGTCCATTAACGCAGGCTGTATTCCGGGTAAAGGCAATGTAGCATAGGTCGGTTTTGTTGGTGTTGAAAAGGGTATAGGAGAAATTAAGATTCCGCCCGTCTCCGTCTGCCACCAAGTATCTACGATTGGACATTTTTTATCTCCTACATGGTCATTATACCAATGCCAGGCCTCTTCGTTTATGGGTTCCCCAACAGTACCTAATACTTTTAGGCTAGAAAGGTCATGGTTTGTTACAAAATCAAGATTTTCCTTAGCCAAGGCTCTAATAGCAGTTGGAGCGGTATAAAACTGGGTGACCTTATGCTTTTGAACTACGTCCCAAAAACGACCAAAATCAGGATAAGAAGGAACACCCTCGAACATGACGGTAGTTGCTCCATTTGCTAGGGGGCCGTAAACAATATAGGAATGACCCGTTATCCATCCTATATCCGCAGTACACCAGTAAATATCATTTTCACGATACTGAAAAACATTTTTGAAGGTATAAGCAGTATACACCATATACCCTGCTGTCGTATGCACCATTCCCTTAGGTTTACCAGTAGATCCTGACGTATATAAGATAAAAAGAGGGTCTTCGGCATCCATAACCTCTGGAGGGTAATCAGCATAAGCTTCTTCCATTAAAGGCGCCAGCCATTCGTCCCTACCTTCTTTCATGTAGATATCCGAATTTGTCCGCTTAACTACGAGCACGTTTTCGACATCCGGACAAGCATCCATAGCATCGTCTACAATACCTTTTAAATCTATTGTTTTCTTACCTCGGTAAGAACCATCGGATGTAATAACCATTTTTGCACCACAATCGTTGACTCTAGTAGCAACCGCAGTAGAAGAAAAGCCAGCAAAAACTACAGAATGCACGGCACCGATTCTTGCACAGGCCAAAAGCGAGATAGCCAATTCAGGTATCATGGGTAAATAAATCACAACTCGGTCTCCCTTTTTAATCCCCTTTTCACTAAGTACATTAGCCATTTTGCAAACGCGCGCCTTTAGCTCATTGTATGTAATATGTTGAGCGTCTTCATTTGGGTTATTTGGTTCGAAAAGGATGGCCGTTTTATCCCCTCGTATATTCAAATGCCTGTCTATACAGTTTTCCGTAATATTTAATTTAGCACCCTCGAACCATTTTATTTCGGGCTTAGAAAAATCCCAATCCAATACCTTTTCCCATTTCTTGCGCCATACAAAATGTTCTTCAGCTATCTCATCCCAAAAACTTTCAGGGTTTCTAACTGATTTACGATATACTTGATAGTACTCCTCAAAATGTTTGATATGGTAATTGCTCATGTAAGTCCGGTTTTTAATTAACGTTCAATACGATACACTGATTTTTAGATTGATATTAGAAGTCAAATGATTATTTCAAATATAATTACAAAAAAATCGAATTTCTTAACGAAAAACACTTCTTTTCGACCAGTTACCAATCAGACAACATTAATGAGACGAAGCATCGCCAACACCACTAGGTATTCTAATATTTTCTACAATCTCTTGCACTTCTAAAGGTGGTTCTGGAGTAAATTTGTTTACAACCAAGGCAACTATAAAATTGACTACCATGGCTATAGAACCAAATCCTTCTGGCGAAATGCCAAACCACCAAGACTCTTGCAGACCAGCAACCGCTTCTTTTCCTCCGTCGAAAATACCAAATTTGAATTTCAACATATAAAAAAGCATCAATAGAATACCCACCACCATGCCAGAAACAGCACCCTCCTTATTCATTTTTTTATAGAAAATTCCCAAAACAATAGCTGGGAAAAATGATGCTGCCGCCAAACCAAAGGCGAGCGCCACCACGGCAGCTACGAAACCAGGAGGGTTTATACCAAAATAGCCTGCGATAACAACTCCAACAGTAGCCGCACCACGGGCAGCCCATAACTCTCCTTTTTCGGAGATATTTGGAACAAAAATTTTCTTCACTAAATCATGCGACACGGATGCCGATATCACTAATAACAATCCTGCAGCCGTAGACAAAGCAGCGGCCAAACTACCAGCAGCCACTAGTGCTATCACCCATGCCGGTAAATTTGCTATTTCAGGATTTGCCAATACCATAATATCAGGATCAACCGTAAGTTCATTCTTGCTAACGTCAGCAACATACTGAATCTTACCGTCTTTGTTCTTATCATCAAAAGCTAATAAACCGGTTCCTTCCCAGTTTTTAAACCAATCCGGCATGGTATCATATTCTTTATTGCTAACCGTCTCAATCATGTTGGTTCTAGCAAATACCGCCACCGCTGGTGCCGTAGTGTATAACACAGCTATTAACAGCAAGGCCATTCCTGCAGATTTACGCGCATCTTTTACCTTCTTAACCGTAAAAAAACGGACAATCACATGGGGCAAACCAGCGGTACCCACCATAAGGGCCAAGGTAATGGCAAATACATCTACCAAACTTTTAGAACCTGATGTATATTCTGAAAAACCAAGTTCTGTAGAAAGTCCGTTGAGTTTTTCCAACAAATACATTCCAGAACCATCATTCACGGTACCACCCATTCCTAATTGTGGTATAGGATTACCCGTCATTTGTATCGATATAAAAATCGCAGGCACCATAAAAGCAAATATCAATACACAATACTGGGCAACTTGGGTATAGGTAATGCCTTTCATCCCTCCTAAAACTGCATAAAACAAAACGATAACCATCCCTATAATAACGCCAGTATTAATATCAACTTCCAAGAACCTAGAGAAAACCACACCTACACCACGCATTTGTCCCGCCACATAAGTAAAGGAGACTAAAAGCGCACAAAAAACAGCCACCATCCTGGCAGAATTGGAATAATAACGGTCCCCTATAAAATCGGGTACCGTAAATTTTCCAAATTTTCGTAGGTAAGGGGCGAGCAACAAAGCAAGCAGTACATACCCACCGGTCCATCCCATTAAATAAACAGAACCGTCATATCCTGCAAAGGAAATGATACCTGCCATGGAAATAAAGGAGGCCGCCGACATCCAATCTGCTGCCGTAGCCATGGCATTCGCTAAAGGGGAAACGCCGCCACCGGCAACATAAAACTCTTTGGTAGAACCTGCACGGGACCAAATTGCGATTCCGATATAGAGACTAAATGTTAAAGCGACAAGGACGTAGGTCCAAATCTGAACATCATTCATAGTTTTGGTTTTAGTGGTTGGTTGTTATTCGTCGTAGCCATATTTTTTATCCAATTTGTTCATTAATCGAACATAGACAAAAATTAAGATAACAAATACATAAATGCTTCCTTGTTGTGCGAACCAAAAACCAAGTTTAAAACCTCCTAAACTAATGGTGTTCAAGGCATCTTTAAATAGGATTCCAGCACCATAGGAGACTACGAACCAAATAGCTAGAAGAATAAAGAGATACCTAACATTCTCTTTCCAGTAGGCCGAAGCCTTTTTTTGTTTTTCTGACATTTGGTTATTGGTTATTGGTTATTGGTTAT
>CAZMUV010000072.1:0-16787 GCA_964569345.1 uncultured Maribacter sp.
CTTACATTGCCATTGGTCTCGCTGTCAAAACCAGTCGGCCCCATAATTAGAAAATGCAACATCATTCTAGCGAAGGCTAAAATCTGTTTTTAATCAAATCTAATTTTATTTTCAAAGAACTAAGTATTAGGGCATTCGAGCAGGCTATCCGCTTTTACTCCTCAACTTTCTTCGCAAAATAAGCGAATAAAATCGGCGGGGTAACCGCTACTATCCCTAACGCGGGCAGCAAAGCTAACAAAAACTTGCGAACCTATGCAGAACCCACTACATTTAGGTCAAAATTTATACCAAAAAAAATTTATGAAGTTCGGAATCATACGAGAGCGTAAAACTCCCCCAGATCGTAGGGTAGTACTATCACCAGAGGCATGTCAAAAAGTCCTTTCTACACATAAAGATGCCAAAATAGTAGTAGAGCCCTCGCCAATACGTACATTTTCGGATACTAATTATAAAGAAGCTGGCATTACCGTAGCTTCAAAAATGGCCGACTGTGATGTGCTTATAGGGGTTAAGGAGGTACCCATTGAAAACTTGATTCCAAATAAAAAGTATTTCTTCTTTTCGCACACCATAAAAAAACAGCCATACAATAGAGACTTATTACAGGCCGTCCTAGAAAAAAATATTGAATTGTACGACCATGAAGTTATTACCAATGAGAAAGAACAACGTTTGGTTGCCTTTGGTAGGTATGCAGGTATCGTAGGCGCTTATAATGGCTTTAGGGCGTATGGTTTAAAGTATAAAAGGTTTGAATTACCAAAAGCAGAAATATTGACGGATCAACAGGAATTAATTTCTGAACTAAAAAAAATACCGCTTCCCAATATCAAAGTCCTACTCACAGGTAAGGGAAGAGTTGGAAATGGTTCTAGAGAAATGCTAGATGGTATGGGAATGCGCAGGGTAAATATTGCAGAATATTTGGAAGAAGATTTTAGCGAGCCGGTCTACTGCCAGATAGATGCATCGGAGTATAATAAACGCAAAGATGGGGTGCGGGGCAATAAGGCTGACTTTTTTGCGAATTCCGAAGAATATAAAAGTAATTTTTTCCGTTTTGCAAAGGTGACCGATTTTTATATCGCCGGTCATTTTTACGGACAAGGATCACCGTTTCTGTTCACTCGAGAAGATGCCAAACATCCAGAATTTAAGATTCGTGTAGTAGCCGATGTCAGCTGCGATATTGATGGTCCGGTTGCTACCACCATAAGACCTTCTACCATAGCCGACCCTATTTATGGCTATGATCCACAATCGGAATCGGAAATGGATTTTAACAATGCAGATGCCATCGCCGTTATGGCTGTAGATAATTTGCCTTGCGAATTACCCAGGGATGCTAGTGTAGGTTTTGGAGAAGCGTTTATGAAAAACGTAATTCCTGCATTTTTTAATGGCGATAAAAACGGCGTTTTACAGAGGGCTCGCATGACACAGAATGGAAAACTAACAGCACGTTATAACTACCTAGAATCCTACGTTAACGGGTAAGCGTTCCTCATTAGGTATTTTCATTTCACAGGTATCGTCCATGTAATTACGGGATGCTGTTTTGGTGCGTAATAAGCGCCAAGTGCTTTTAATTTAAGATTTAGGACATCTAATTTCTTCAAGGTTTTTATATGTACTGTTTTTGTCTTTAAGCCTTTAATAGTGAATACAGGAGAACTATCATAAAAGGTGAGGTCCATCCTATTTTCGAATAGCAAATCACTACTAGAATTATTTTTTAGTTCCAGCTTTACTATCGAAGTATTTTCTAGGTAAGTAGCTGTTATTACTTCTATACTAGCTTTGATTAAAGGGTTTAGGAATTCTTCTTTACCTACCAAAAGATCATTGTAAACAGCAACCGTTCTTCCAGAAAATAATGCTTCTTGCATACTCCCTAGATTTTTCTCTTTTGCAAATACCAAGGTTATAGGGCGGTGGTTTCCTTTTTCGGTATAATCCCAGTCTATGAGTCCGTGAATATCACTTGTGCCCATTATAGTCAAATTCTGTTCTAAGGCCAAGGCCAGTGATTCTTCGCCATAATCTACCGAATTGATAACTTCGATACCATGCAGTTCCCCATTTGTAATGCGTTCTTTTTGAAAATCACTTAGGGTAGGATTCCCATTAGGATTTTGCGCATACCAGGCAGGATGGTTCCAAAATACAAAGGCACCTTGCTTTTTTGCTTCTTTAAAAGGGGTAAGGCCATCTTCTGCCATTAATTTGTTGGCATCTTTTATAAAAATGGCATTGTTGTGCCCAATAGGGGAGGAACGTGTAATTTCCGACCCGTGAACGATAAGCAGGTCATGGTCTTTTGCTTCTTGCATGGCAATAGTATAGGAGCGGTTACGGTCTGGATGCGGAATATCGGATAAATGTGGTTGGTATTCCAAGTGTTCCGTTAAGGAAATTGCATCTAAATTCTCCCGCAGTGCTTCTTGAACACGAATGTTAGGCCATACCTTACCATCAGAAAAAACGGTGTGTATATGAAGGTCGGTTTTTAAGGTGGTGTACCCCTCAATGTCTGGGTAGTAAAACGGTTGAGCACCAGTATGGGAGTGGTCTTGGGAATACAGCGAAAACGTTGCTAAAAGTGATAGCGCAAGAAGATATGATTTCATGGGTTGAGGTTTACTTCAAATATAACGGTTAGCAAGGTAAAAATAAATACCATCTGTTTAAGAAATGGTAAATTGTAGTCGCAAAGAGCTAGAACACAAATGAACCCAGCTGAAAACTACATGCTAAATCAACAGGAACCCTTTAAGAGTATATTGTTGCATTTACAGTCGGTAATTGAGCGAACGGTGCCGGACGCTAGTCTAAAATTTAAATGGAAGTTGCCTTGTTACTATGTAGATGAAAGTCCGTTTTGTTACTTAAACGTTCCTGCGAAAAAAACCTATGTGGATGTTGGTTTTTGGCGGTCTGCCCACCTTACAAAACACGCCGATAAAATGACGATGGAGGGGCGTAAAATGATTAAATTTCTACGATATACTTCCCTAGAAGAGATAGATGAAACCGTACTTAAAGAAATTCTATTGGATGCCTATTCGATAAAGGATAAAAAGTTCTGGAAAAGTTAGTCCTGTGTATAGTCCTCGTATTGCTGAATATACATACTGTCCAAGGATTCTGAATCGGTATATTTTTTCCTTGTTTCCGATAATTTTGTCTTCATTTTCGCTACTACGGCTGCATATTCTGGCGCATCGTAAACATTATTAGTTTCGGTAGGGTCTTTTTCAAGATCGTAGAGTTCCCACTGATCTACATCATAATAAAAGTGCATCAGTTTATACTTTTTCGTGGCGATGCCATAGTGTCTTTTTACGGTGTGCTCTGCGGGATATTCGTAATAATGATAGTACACGGCATCTCGTGTCCATTCGTCCTTTTCCTTTTTAAAAAGTGGCAGCAAGCTTTCGCCCTGCATATCCTTTGGCGCTTCAACGCCCGCAGCTTCTAAAAATGTTTGGGCAAAATCTAAGTTCTGCACTAGTTCGTCTTCCGTAGTATTGGCGGTAATGACGTTTGGCCAACGAATCAATAATGGTGTTTTAAAGGATTCATTGTACATAAAACGCTTATCAAACCATCCATGCTCACCAAGGTAAAAGCCTTGGTCAGACGTATAGACTACCAATGTGTTTTCACTAAGTTGTTGCTCCTCTAGGTAATCTAATAAACGACCCACATTTTCATCTACTGCTGCGATGGTTCCTAAATAATCTTGCATGTAGCGTTGAAACTTCCAAATGGTTAAGGTAGAATCCGTCATTTTCGGAAATCGCTCCATAAAATCTTTTGCTATGGGTTCGTACACGCTATCCCAAGCAGCTTTTTGTGATGCATTCAATCTATTTACGCCACCAGCACCTAATCGCTCTGAAATTCCTAATCCTTTTAAAATAGTTTCGGGGACTTTAAGGTCATATTTTAAAAGCATGTCTTTTAAGATGCCCATCTCTGCAGTTTTTGCAGCATCGCCTCGTGTTTGATACTTGTCGAACAAGGTTTCTGGAAGCGGATATTCATTTTTAGTAAATTCAGGATAATGCCGTGCTGCCGGTAACCAACTACGATGCGGGGCTTTGTGCAGGTACATCAGTAAAAAAGGTTTTGCGGTATCGCGTCGTTTTTCCATCCAATCCAAGGTAAGATCAGTGGTAATATCTGTCACATAGCCCGTGATGGTCGTATCACCATCTTTAGTAACGAACCTCGGGTTATAATAATCACCTTGTCCAGGTAAAATCTTAAATTCATCAAAACCCTTGGGGTTGTTTCCAAAATGCAATTTTCCGAACATAGCGGTTTGGTATCCCGCCTTTTGCAGCAACATCGGAAAGGTGATATTGGTGGTGTCAAATGGGCTTAGATTATCAATTTTTCCATTGATGTGGCTATGTTTTCCGGTAAGAATCACAGCTCTGGAAGGCGCACAAATAGAATTGGTTACCGATGCATTGGTAAATAGCATTCCTTCTTTTGCCAAACGATCAATATGAGGTGTTTGGATTAAAGTGGTGTCGTAGGCGCTAATGGCTTGGTATGCATGATCGTCTGACATGATAAAGACGATATTGGGTCTTTTGGTTTTTTTCTTGGATGTAGTTTCACCACAAGAGAAAAATAGCACTGTCAAAAGAAAGGATAAGCAAATTAAAAGTGAGTTTTTCATCGTGTCGTTACATTTAGAAAATGATATCTTATCTATGCTTAAAGACTATTTATCGCAGTCTGTATAGCGACTAAATCGGTCAATAGTTTTTCAAGTAAACTTAAATCTAACATATTTGCCCCATCACTTTTGGCATTTGCAGGATCAAAATGAGTTTCTATAAAAAGTCCGTCAACCCCAGCTGCAATACCTGCTCTTGCCATAGTGCCAATAAGTGCTGGTCTACCGCCAGTAACACCAGAGGATTGGTTGGGCTGTTGCAAGGAGTGGGTTACATCTAAAACCACAGGAGCATACTGTTTCATGGTAGGAATACCTCTAAAATCAACAATCATATCTTGATAGCCAAACATGGTACCACGGTCTGTGATTATTGCTTGTTGGTTTCCGGTCTCGGTGATTTTAGTAACCGCATATTTCATACTTTCGGGACTCATAAATTGCCCCTTTTTAATATTAACCGTTTTTCCGGTGTGCGCGGCGGCAACCAGCAAGTCAGTCTGGCGGGCTAAAAAAGCGGGAATTTGCAGTACATCTACATACTTGGCAGCCATGGCAGCATCCTGTTCGGTATGAATATCCGTCACCGTCGGTACTTTAAAAGTTTCAGATACTTTCCGCAGTATTTTTAATGCTTTTTCGTCCCCAATACCTGTAAAGGAATCTAATCTGCTCCGGTTGGCCTTTTTAAAACTTCCCTTGAAAATATAGGGGATGTTAAGTTTGTCCGTTACAGTTACAATGTGTTCTGCAATACGCAAGGCCATATCTTCTCCTTCAATGGCGCAAGGACCGGACAGTAGAAAGAAGTTATCAGAATCGGTGTGCTTAATTTGAGGTATAAGAGACAAGTTCATTCTAAAATAGTTTTAGGCAAAGATACTATTTTAAGCTGCTTTCTGTTGTATAGGAGTGCCATTGCAATAAACCTATATCTACACATGATACGACTACACAGCGTGTTTTTAATGATACTACTTTTGTTTGCTAGCTGTGCAATGGCACAGTTTGGTAAGAACTGTGAGCTGCGCCAATTTAAGGTAAACCTTATAAATCCAGGTCTGGAATATGAAATGGCACTAGGCGTCAATACCACTTTGGATATAAAAGCGGGGTTACAAGTTGCTTTAGACCCTTTATTGCCCGAAGTGTATGAGGAGTTTGGATTTTTCCCCGCAGTTGCTGTACAATACCGGTATTACTATAATTTTGAAGCCCGACAACGGAATAGAAAAGCTATTTACGGGAATTCTGCCAATTATATAGCACCTGCTATTGCCGCTTTTTTTCCCGATACACGAACAATAAATAATGAAGTGGTAAAAGGCTCATTTGGTTATGCCGGACTCGTAACCGGACTTCAACGCAGTTATGATTCTGGATTTAATTTTTCGGTAGATGCAGGAGCGGCCTATTACGCAGGGCAATTTGAAGGCGCTATTTATCCTGTTGTAAATTTAAGTATCGGCTGGATTTTTAGCGAGAAACGCTGGTGCGTAGGGCGATAGGGGCAAGTGTTTTTTTTAGTTGAAGCAATGCATTTCTGTTAAAATAAGAGGTTTGTGCTTGATTGACGAATGTATGATTTGCCGCTGCTTATTATGAATTCTTTTAGCGTAAGTCCTAATTTCTAAATGGATAGCCTTCAACTCGATTTTCATAAAATTTCATTAAAGCATAGTGTTGGTTTTGGGTAACTGTTTAGCTTTAGTAACTCAAAGCAAGCAAACATGTATAAAAAGCTATTCCTAGTCGTTCTGTTTATTTATGGTTTCGGACATCAACTTCACGCCCAACGTATTTCCGAAAAAGGAAAAGGTATCGTAAACCTAGAACGGCATCAATTTACATTTGGTACTGGATTTAGGTACGAAATAGGATTATTTAGAAATGTAAGTGCTTCCACCAGTTTGGCACCGGCGTTAGCTATGTATAGTGAGGGTTATACCTTTGGTTTAGCATGGAATATTAGAATGCGATACTACCATAATTTTCAAGAACGATTGGATATTAATAAGAATGTAGTGGGGAATTCTGCCAACTACATTGGTCCGGCAAGGAGTGCCTTTTTTGGCGCACTCCAATTGGCTAATAATTTTGACGCGCCAGATGGTTTTGATCTCGAATTTTTTGGTGGGGTCTATGGCATTCAAAGAACCTACAGATCTGGATTTAACTTTAATGCTGAATTAGGTTTTGGCTACTATAGATCCGAGTTTATAGCAAGCGGTTATGGTGGCATTTTCAGTTTTATGGTGGGTTGGGTGCCACCGAAGCGAAAAGCAAAGAAACCTGCTATACAATGGCAAAACTAGCTTATTGGTCTACTATTTGATAAGGACAAAGCTCCATCTATAAAAATCAAATTCCCTTATGAAAAATCTTTTAGTCCTTGTCTTACTAGTTTCTTTTTCAGTTGGCATTAATGCTCAGTCAGGCAGAAATATAGAAGAAAATCAATTTAAGATTAACCTCATAAACCCTGGTGTAGAATATGAAGTAGGCGTGGGTACAGATCAAACTATTAATTTAGGGTTGGGCTTGCAATTTGTGGCATCTGGAGGAGGAGGGGAGTTTAACTACGCTTTTTTACCATCAATCAATGGGCAATATCGATATTATTACAATATGACGAGAAGACTGGATAAAAGTAAGCATATAGATGGTAATTCAGGAAATTACTTATCAGCTTCCGTTACCATGTTCACATCGGACGTTATAATAGGTAATATAGAATCAGGTTCAGGAACAGCAGGTTTTGTAGGACCTGTTTATGGTATTCAAAGAACATACCCAAAAGGGTTTAATTATACTATGGAATTTGGCCTCGGCCTATATTTCGCTAGTGACGCAAATTTTGAAGCAGTTGAGACTGGTTTAGGTCCTACCGTGAGCTTTAGTATTGGCTGGGTTTTGGGTCGAAGAAAAAACAACTAGATTTTTATTTAAACTCCCTCAAAATCAGTAAGATAAAAATAACTTAAGATTATGCAAACGTGTAAAAAAATCAAGTATCTTTGCACGCTTAAAATAAACCCTTATGTCCAATACGAAGAACATTGCCATCATTGCCCACGTTGACCACGGTAAAACCACCTTGGTAGATAAAATTATGTATCACTGTAGCCTTTTTCGTGAAAACGAGAATGCTGGAGACTTAATTTTGGATAACAACGATTTGGAGCGTGAACGTGGAATAACTATTACTTCAAAGAATGTTTCTGTAATTTATAAGGACACAAAAATAAATATTATCGATACCCCTGGTCACGCCGATTTTGGTGGGGAAGTAGAACGTGTATTGAACATGGCTGATGGTGTTTTGTTATTGGTAGATGCTTTTGAAGGCCCAATGCCACAAACGCGTTTTGTATTACAAAAGGCTATTGACCTTGGGTTGAAGCCATGTGTAGTAATCAATAAGGTAGATAAGGAAAACTGTACTCCTGATGAGGTGCATGAAAAGGTATTCGATTTAATGTTTGAATTGGGTGCAGAAGAATGGCAATTGGATTTCCCTACTGTTTATGGTTCTGCCAAGAATAACTGGATGAGTGAGGACTGGAAAAATGAAACGGACAATATAGAGCCGCTTTTGGATATGGTTATCGAACACATACCAACATTTAAGCCAAAAGAAGGTACTACACAGATGTTAATTACATCTTTGGATTTTTCGTCATTTACAGGACGTATTGCTATTGGAAGATTAACGCGTGGCGGCTTGAAAGAAGGTCAGCAGATTTCTTTGGTAAAAAGAGATGGTAGTATTGTTAAATCTAAAATTAAAGAGCTTTTTCTTTTTGAAGGTTTAGGACGTAAGAAAGTAAAAGAAGTAGAGACAGGAGATATCTGTGCAATAATAGGGATTGAAGGTTTTGAAATAGGGGATACCATTGCAGATCTTGAAAACCCAGAGGGTCTTAAGACTATTGCAATAGATGAGCCTACGATGAGTATGTTATTCACGATTAACGATAGTCCATTCTTTGGTCAGGATGGGAAATTTGTAACGTCAAGGCACATTAAGGAACGTTTAGAGCGTGAATTGGAGAAGAACTTGGCTTTACGGCTAAACGCAACCGATAGTGCGGATAAGTTTTTGGTCTTTGGTCGTGGGGTATTACATCTTTCGGTATTGATTGAGACTATGAAACGTGAGGGGTATGAATTACAGATTGGACAACCACAAGTAATTATAAAGGAAATAGATGGCGTAAAGTGTGAACCTATTGAGCATTTGACTATCGATTTACCCGAAGATGTATCAGGTAGAGCAGTGGAAATGGTTTCTATTCGTAAAGGAGAAATGACCAGTATGGAGGCAAAGGGCAATCGTATGTTGTGCGAGTTCCATATTCCATCAAGAGGAATTATTGGTCTTAGAAATCAATTATTAACAGCCACAGCGGGTGAGGCTATTATGGCGCACCGTTTCTTAGAATATCAACCTATGAAGGGAGATATTCCGCAACGTCAAAATGGTTCTTTAGTTTCTATGGAACGCGGAAAAGCAATTCCTTATTCTATTGATAAATTACAAGACAGAGGTAAGTTTTTTGTAGATCCAGGAGAGGATATTTATGAAGGACAGGTTATCGGAGAAAATTCTCGTGGTGACGATATGACTGTGAATATAACGAAGACTAAAAAGATGTCTAACGTACGTTCTTCTGGAGCAGATGATAAAGCGAAAATTGTTCCTGCTATCAAATTCTCTTTAGAAGAGGCCTTAGAATATATTCAGAAAGATGAGTATGTTGAGGTTACGCCAAAGCATTTAAGGCTACGTAAAATCTACTTAACGGAGAATGAACGTAAGCGTAATAAAATTGCCTAGATAATTTAGGTATATAGTATAAAAATAAAGACCCCCGTGCGATAGCGCGGGGGTCTTTTAGTTTGGTGCCTCGAAAATTTTAGTCACCTA
The DNA here is from genome assembly GCA_964569345.1 of uncultured Maribacter sp. Lineage (GTDB taxonomy): Bacteria > Bacteroidota > Bacteroidia > Flavobacteriales > Flavobacteriaceae > Maribacter. The sequence continues at coordinate 9,633 of CAZMUV010000072.1, forward strand.
AGCTTTCTATAATCGCTTAATCTTTTGGTGCTTGATGCAATGCTGCTGCTGCTGCACCTACAATACCTGCCGAGTTTCGTAGTTCTGCAGGAATAACAGGGGTTTCTATGGTAATACGGTGTTTATACTCTGCAAAATCCTTTGAAGCGCCACCACCCAAAATAATAAGCTCCGGAGCTACGATTAATTCTACGTATGACAGGAATTTGTTAAAGCGCTTTCCCCATTGATCATAGCTTAATTGTTCACGTTCCTTGGCAGAATCTGCTGCCCAGAGTTCAATTTTCTTATACTTTTTATAAGGTATTTGGCCTAGTTCAAAGTTCGGAATCAATTCGCCGTCCCAAAATGCCCCACTACCTAAACCTGTACCTATGGTAATCATAATTACAAGTCCCTTTTTTCCCTTTCCTATGCCATAGTTCATCGTTGCATAGCCTGCTGCATCGGCATCGTTAATTACCGTGACCGGTAAACCAGTTGCATCACTGAACAGGGCTTTTACATCCATGCCCAACCATTTCTTATGAAGATTCCCTGGAGATTTACAAATACCATGCTTTATAATCGTTGGAAACCCTACGCCAACAGGACCTTTGTAATCAAAGTGTTTTACGATTTGTGCCACCACAGCGGCCATATCTTTTGGTTTTCTCCCTTCCGGAGTTGTTATACGATGTCTTTTGGTTAACATCTCTCCGGATACAGAGTTTACCAATGCTCCTTTTATACCAGAGCCACCTATATCAATACCAAGAACTTCCATGCATTATATTTTATAATCCCAACAAAGAAACAAAAAAAGAATCGGCTCTGAAAACTTGAATTATATTCTTAGTGGTCTATGGTTTAAAAATAAAACAGCACTAATTAAGATTATTTAGAATGCCTTTTAGTGCTTAACCATGGGTTATAGTATAGTAGTAATGGTATTGATGATTTTTGTTAAATTACATATGCAAATAGTTTAAGCGTAATAGTACGTTTAGCGAATTATTGGCAAATATTTACTAAAACAAGAATTAGTTTTGAAAATCAATATCGTAATAATCTTTTGCTTTCTATTTCTTTCGTGTAATTCGGATAAGAATTCAATAGTTGGTAATTGGAACATAATTTCACTCAAAAGTGAGAGAGGGAATGAGTTAAAAGATGGAGATTATATCTACACTTATGTCTTTAGAAAAGATGGAACTTATAAAAATCATTTTCAAGATGATATTACCGAAGGGAACTGGATTCTAAACTCAAAAAACAAAACGATTGTATTTGATGAGGGTTTCAAAGTTATTAAAGGGGCTTATCAACTGAATTCTAATATCCTTTCTCTTGAAGTTAAAAAATATATTGGAGAAAGACAAGACACTTCATTTGGGACAATTTTTATCGAACTTGAAAAACTAAAATGATACGGAGTAAAGAATTTGCTATCACAACCTATACGCAATGCGGACTTTAGGGCTAAATCAAAAGGTCTGTGTATATTTATAAGGTCGCTAATCCCTATAGCTATCGGGAATGGATTTAGCTTTCGACAAACAAAAATAAAACTAAACAATAAGCTTTAGCTTCGTGCACAGACGGAATTGAAAAGTTTCTTTGCATCTGTACAAAGCTTAACTCAATCGTTGTGATTAAGTTTAAAAAAAAGTGATAGAGAAAATAAAGACTGTAAATATTATAATTGGTATAGTAGTCACAAAATTAAGTTTAATAAGAATAAGTAAATAAGTAATAAAAAAAGGAAGCCAACATCTAAGTTAACTTCCCTTTGAATACACTACCATCTTACAAACCGTCAAATAAGCAGATGACTAGTATTGTGCACTCTTTTCAAATCGTTTACTTTGCATTGATGCGTTCTTCTAATTGGATTAGCCAGTCTCGATTATAATCTAAGAAGACATCCGGTTGTACGCCTTTAGACTCGTATGTTATGAACTCCGAGTGTTTTTTAGAGGTAAGTTCAGCGATATATTTACTGCAGGGTAATGTGTAAACGCTATTCTTTATTTCGTAGGTTATGGTTCCGTTGGTTTTATCCCCGTATACCGTTACGTTTTTCCAAGCTTTTAACTTCGCAGCAAACTGTTCAGCGTTGCTACCGGTATTGTGATTAATTAGTACATAGATTTGTTTGTTCTTGTTAATTTCTTTCAGCATTTTTAGTAAAATATTGGAATTTCTGTTACCACCGCCTCCGTTGTTTCTTAAATCCAAAACCAATTCTTTATCGCCAAGGTCGGTTGCTATCATTTTATAGAATTTTTCCGCTTCGGCTAATTCTGGGTAAAAGGAATTAAAGCTTCCTACTTTTAAATAGGTAAGTGTACTGGGTAGCTCTTTTATTCCAAAAGTAGCTTCCTCTTTAGATGTCTTGGAGAAATTGGTCTGGTTATGGTCTTTTTGAAAGCCATAGGTTAGGAACATCCCATTATGAATACGTTCCGCGAAAGTGATGAGTCTTTTAGAATTTAAATTAGCCCCAACAAATCTTAGATAATCATCGCCGTAAGCGATTAATCTTCCTAAAACCTCCCCTCTTTCCCAAATGGGTAAATTGGAAGCTAACACGACCATGTTAAATTCAGTACTATCTGTGTTTGAAAATACACCGATCTTAAAACTGTCTCCAAAATAGTAGTTACCTTCCTTATTGTTCAAAGCCTTCGTTGAAAGTTTATTTTCTAAACTATCTATATTGATGGTTAGTTTTGGATAAAGTTTGTGTTCTGCTGAGGTTTTAAAAGTAGCTACGGCTTCGCTATCCCCAAGTAGGGCTTTGCTCATTTCGGTTTTGGTGCCGTATATTTTTAAATGCCTGTCTTCGATTGCTAAGGCTAGCTTGTTCATGAGGTAGTAGCACTCAAATTGCGAAACTACTTGTTTCGATTCTTCCAAAATACGAGCGTATGTTTTGGTATACACCTCTTTAGATTTTTTAAATGCGGGTGTCTTTCTTAATTTTTCGTTTAGGAATGTGATGTCTGTACTACAATTACAGGTAGTATCTTGACTAAATCCAGCATTGTATATTCCTAAAGTAAAGAATAATATGAGCAGGGTTTGTAAAAGCCTATTTGGTATTATTGGTTTTTTATTTACGTTTAACTGAACTCCTTTTTTTGTTTTCATGACGGTTTGTTTTGTGTGTTACTACTGGTACAAACATACAGACCAAGAAGCGTTAAAGTGTCCTATTTTAATAGGTTTGGGGTGAAATACAGCTAGTTTGTGGTGAAATTTAAATGGGATTTTAGAGCTGTGGCGTAGGTCTTGGATACCGGGACGAAAATAGCATGATTTAATTCTATGGATGTCTTGCCTTGTTCCGTTTTCCATTGTAAAAAGTGATGTGGGTTTATTAAAAAGGAACGGTGTGTGCGTAACAAAGCATCAATATCGTTTTCTATCTGTGATAGTTTTCCTCTAATCAATTGCTTTTTAACTAAGGTGCCAGATACATACGTAACCTCAATATAGTTGTCGTCGGATTTTACGCAGATGATATCGTTTAAGGATAAGCGTAAGCCTTCATAATTACCTTCTCCTTTTATTTCAACCTTTCTGTCCTCTAATTGTTTTTCATGATATTTTCCCATGCCCCACCTACCGATTAATATAATGGGTAAAACAATACTTATTGCTGGTAAATACAAATCAAAAAGGTAGTAACCCAAAGAGTAGGGGTTAGGTTCTCCATAAACGATGATGTAGAGGTAAACAAAACGAGCGAGTAGAAAGCCAATAACAATGAATACTAAAAAGAAGATGAATTCATCCAATAAAAACCAATTTCCGTTCCGCCGTTTTAATAACCAGTATTGGAAAGGAAGCATTGCCAGATACGCAAGCGCCCCCACCAAACCGTATAAGGGCAAGTAGCTCAATTTTTCACCGCTACTCAATTCGTTTACATCTAAGGGCTCTGTTAGGTATAAGAAGGTGAAAATCCAAGTGAATAGAAATGCAGCAAGGAGCAAGTGACTTTTTAATAGTGGGTGAAAAGGATAGTTCAAATGGGTTTATTTTTTCTAAAAATACTGAGTTTGTATGCTACGTGAAAACATAACAACTAGTTTTATTAACCTAACAAGTTCCATTTGATGTTAACCGATAGTTGTATGAATCCGTTTTAATAGCACCTATTGTTATGCTTCCAACTCCTGAATCAAATTAGCTACCAGCGCCGTCCATCCTGTTTGGTGGGATGCCCCTAGTCCACGACCATTTTCACCATGAAAATATTCGTAGAATAATACTAAATCTTTGAAATTAGGGTCTGTATATTGCTTATCATGTAATAGGTTAATAGGACGTTTTTCAGAGGTATCCTTTTCAAACATGTTTATGAGGCGCTTACTTATTTCATTGCTAATTTGGTGTAGATTCATCTTATTACCGCTCCCTGTAGGATATTCAAATTGCATATCATCACCGCAAAAACTATAATATTCTCTTAAGGATTGTATAAAAAGGTAATTCATAGGCAGCCAAACAGGTCCGCGCCAGTTAGAGTTACCTCCAAATAGGGATACTGTAGATTCTGCTGGTTCATAATTGATAGCGTAATCTATACCTTCTATATTTATGCGGTAGGGTTCCTCATGAATCTTGGATAGTGATCTAATCCCATACGGACTCAAAAATTCTTTTTCGTCTAATAAGCTTTTGACTAATAATTGTAAACGGTCGTTAGGCACCAAGGAAAGTAGCAGGTCTTCTCCGTCTTCAAAATCCTGTATGATCGGAAATTTTAAATTCTCCATACGGTACTTTTTAAACCAAAGTATACTTGCCTTGAATTTTGGGAATTTGGCCAAGGTTTCTTTTTTAATGGTAAGAACAGCTGCCAAGGATAGCATACCGGCAATAGAACGTATTTTTATACGAGCAGAACGCCCGTCTGGTAATACCAGTCTATCATAAAAGAAGCCTTCCTCACTGTCCCAAGTTCCTTCGTATGCGGCATCAATTTTATTCAATGCCTCGGCTATATATATAAAATGTCCGAAGTACTTGGTGGCCATGTCTTCATAGGCGTCATCTTGCATCGCAATTTCCAAGCTCATTTCCAGCATATTCAAGCAATACAATGCCATCCAAGCCGTGCCATCTACTTGTTCTAAAGTGCCATTACCTGGAATGCCATGACTTCTGTCGAATACCCCAATATTATCCAGTCCTAGAAAACCACCTTGAAAAACATTGTTTTGGTTTCGGTCTAGTTGGTTTACCCACCACGTAAAATTCAAGGCCAGTTTGTTAAACATCCGCTTGAGGAATTTTATATCTCCAGTACCTGTTTTTTCTTTATCGGTTTTATAAATGCGTAAGGCAGACCATGCTTGTACTGGCGGATTTACATCACTAAAATTCCATTCGTAGGCGGGAATCTGTCCATTGGGGGCCATGTACCATTCCTTGGTAAATAGGAGTAGTTGTTCTTTAGCAAAACTGGGGTCGATCAAGGCAAAGGAGGCACAATGAAAAGCAGAATCCCATGCGGCATACCAAGGATATTCCCAAGCATCTGGCATAGAAAGTATGTCATGGTTCCGTAAGGTTTCCCAAGAGCTATTACGACCAGAAAGTCGCTCTTTTGGGGGTTGTGAATTTTTAGAATCACCCTTTAGCCATTGTTCTACTTCATAATTGTAATATTGTTTTGTCCATAATAACCCTGCCATTGCTTGTCTTAGAATGGCTTGTTTGTCATTGCTAGACTTTGGTGCTAATGCATTGTAAAAGAAGTCACATTCTTCTTTTCTACTAGAGAATATGGTGTCAAATTCTTGGCCAAAGGGTTCCGTTAGTTCCTTTTCGCTTAAACGAAGTACAACACTTATAGATGTACCACCCTCTATATTTCTATGGTATACAGGAGCACATTTGGTGCCTTGCTCATTTTTAGTAGCCAGCGTATAATCGTTGTTGCAAACGGCTGTGTGAAAAAGGTCTTTTTTAAACGGATGTGCGTTTTTTTGCATGTATACCGCTTCCCTGTTGGTTTCGTTTTCGGTAAATAAAAGTTGATCTGCCTCTTGAAAATAGAGGTGGTAATTACCAACGTAAGGATGGTCAATAGCTACTGATGTTTGACCGTTTTGAGTGTCTTTCTTTATGGTTGGTTTTTTTGGCATTTCCTTAAATGTCCAATGATTTCTCATGGTTAAGGTAGGTAGTAGATGTATTTCTGCCGCTTCTGAGTTTCTATTATGAATGGTGATTTTTATTAAAATATCTTTCTCATCACCCTTAGCATACTCCGTGAACACATCAAAATAGGCGTTGTTTTCGAAAATACCGGTATCCAATAACTCGTATTCCAATTGGTTTCTATTTAATTTCTGATTTTTGGAAACCAATTTTCCGTAAGGGAATTCGGCCTGCGGATATTTATAGAGGTGTTTCATGTAGGAATGGCTCGGTGTACTTTCCAAATAATAGTACAATTCCTTTACATCCTCGCCATGGTTGCCTTGTGGTCCTGTTAGTCCAAAAAGGCGTTCTTTTAAGATAGGGTCCTTACCGTTCCAAAGGCCGATGCCGAAACAGATATTACAATACCGATCGGAAAAACCTGCGATACCATCTTCTCCCCAGCGGTAGGTTCTGCTTCGAGCATGTTCATGCGGAAAATAGTTCCATGCGTCTCCATTAGCGCTATAATCTTCACGTACCGTTCCCCATTGGCGTTCGCTAAGGTAAGGGCCCCATTTTAACCAGTCTTTTTCATTGGTGTCCTGCTCTTGTAACCTTTTGACTTCTTCGTTTTTTACTGTCATGTTGAAAGTAGGTAGTTTTTAGAGGGTAGTGGGTAGTCTGTTGTTAAATGTTGGACCTTCCGTGATTTCTGATTGATGTTGCAATAATTTAAATTTGATTCTCTATTTATTAATCTTTATCACTTGTCCAAAGAATTTAGTGAGTTGTTAGAGAGCTGAGTATAGCTTGGTGTCAAATGTTAATGTCATTTTTCTGAGCTCGATTCTTAACCTATTTTTTTCATCTAACATCTAACATCTAACATCTACTATACCGCCTTCTGCACTACTTCAAACACTTTATTAGCATCACATTTAATGGTTTTGGAAGGGTATTTTAGGATAAGGGCATAATCGTGGGTGGCCATCAATATAGTGCGCCCAGATT
>CAZMUV010000073.1:0-16754 GCA_964569345.1 uncultured Maribacter sp.
ACGGTATTCTTCCCGGAGTTTATATTGGTACACGATGGAATGCCTTTTATGGTATTCATGATTTTAAAGTTCATGGCGATACTGAATTTGCTCAAAATAGGCAAAAGCACTATAACTCCATGATTGAAAACGTTGTAACAGAAGTCTTTAGTAATTATGGTGATTGGGCAATGGTCTGGTTCGATGGTGGTGCCCATGGCCCCGAACAAGGCGGTCCGGATGTGCTTTCTGTATTTGAAAAATACCAGCCCAACAGTTTATTTTATCACAACCTACAACGCGCAGATATGCGCTGGGGAGGAAGTGAATCGGGTACGGTACCTTATCCTTGCTGGGGCACATTTACGTTTAATAATTCTGGAGCAGACGAACCTACCAAAGAAGCTATTCTGGCCAATAATTTTGCACTGTTAAAAACGGGCAATCCTGATGGTAAGTACTTCGTTCATGCCATGAGTGATGCACCACTACGAGGGTATGGTAGCCACGAGTGGTTTTGGGAACCGGGAGATGAGGAGCACATTTTCCCTGTAGAAAACCTGATGAACATGTACAACAATAGTGTTGGTCACAACACGTCTCTTATTCTAGGACTAACCCCGAATGCCGACGGATTAATGCCTGAAGCGGATGTAAAGCGCCTGAAAGAATTTGGAGATGAAATTAAAAGAAGGTTCTCAAGTCCAGTTGCCACTACTTCTGGAACCAGTAAAAAGATAAACTTAAAAATGCCTAAAACACAAAACATAAATCAGGTCGTTTTAATGGAAGATATTTCCAAAGGAGAGCGCGTGCGAAAATTCGTATTGGAAGGCAAAACCAAGATGGGATGGCAAACCGTTTTTGAAGGCTCAAGTATTGGACATAAATTTATCCATACGTTTGATACTATGGAAGTATCTGCATTTAGGCTGAATATTGTAGAATCCAAAGGGGAACCTCAGATTTCGGACTTTAGTATTTATCACATAAATCATAAATAAAAAAGTTATTTCTCTTTGCTTCATCTCTTTGTTTGTATGGAGATGTAATTCAAATAGCGCCAAGGAAATTAAAATTGGTTTTACTATTATTCATAAGTTTAGAGGTTTAAAAGAAGTCCTATTAGCGTTGTTTATTAGAAATTTAAAAATCCTAGAACAGAAAATTAAGTTGTACTTAGATAAAGCTATCTGATAGCTTATAGAAAACCAAAACCATGAACTTAAATCAAGTAACTATTCCGTCCTTAGATTTAACAAAAGCAATTCCCTTTTACGAAACCCTGGGATTGAAGTTGATCGTGAAAGCACTACCCCATTACGCACGATTTGAATGCCCAGATGGTAACGCAACCTTTTCTATACATGAAACAGATAGCTTGCCCACTGGAGGTGGCGTGCACATCTATTTTGAATGTGAGCATCTAGATGGGTATGTGAAGGAACTTATAGAAAAAGGAGTTGAATTTGAGCAGCTACCAACAGACCAAAACTGGCTATGGCGCGAGGCGCGTTTAAAAGACGTGGATGGCAATCAATTAATCCTCTATTATGCAGGAGACAATAGGCTAAACCCACCTTGGCACATAGAGAGCAAACCGTCTAATTAAAAGAAAACCTACATTTTGAAAGAAGCCTTAAAAGAATTGTTCAACAGAGATTTGAATACCCTACGGAAGGAAATTGAGCTGTACACAGACGAAGCCAACTTATGGAAGGTGGATAACAGCATTGAGAATTCTGGTGGTACCTTATGCTTGCATGTTATTGGAAATTTAAAAACCTTTATCGGAAAAGGTTTGGCGCAGACCAGCTATGTACGAGATCGGGCGTTTGAATTTTCCGGCACCTCTGTTCCTAGAACTAAAATCTACCAAGAACTAGACGAAACCATTGTTGTGGTGAACAAAGGTTTTGACGCCCTCACTGAAGCACAATTAGATGATAATTTTCCGATACGTATTTGGGAAGAAGAAAAGAAAACCCTTTTTACACTCATGCATTTACATGGGCACTTAAACTACCATTTAGGGCAACTAAATTACCATAGACGAATTTTAGATGTTTAAATAGTATGTGTTGTAAAACAATATAAATGAAAAAAGAGGGCTTTCGCCCTCTTTTACTTTTACTATTAAACCATACTTAAGAAAAACGGATTAGTTTTAATCCAGTATGTCTTCGGTGATTTCTCCAACTTGCGTGTCTGGTTACTACTTTATCTGCAGTTGCGTCACTTTTAGTATGTTCTTTTTTAGTATCTCTCATAATAAGGTATTTTAAAACTTGTTGTGATGAGCGCAATTCGCACTCTTATGTACACACTTACTTAGACGTAATAAAAGCCCAAATGTTACAGTATTAAGACAAGCTTAACACTTCGGGAGCCCCCGTAAAATATAAGATGTCAAGGAATTGAGCATAAACCTAGCAATCAAGCAAACATAGTAGCTCCAAGGCACAGATTCAGCAAGAAACAACTATATAATAGCGCTATTTCGGAATTCTGCTGTTTTTAGACTTCCTATTGTTATTTTACTACCTAAGGGGTATTTTTAATGCAACATAGATGCTAAAGCACGAACTGTATTTTGTCCCAAAACAGAAATGGACCACGCATTTTAAGCTTGATACCTCCCTCTAGCACCTCATTTTGTTCAGAAATTCTTAAAACCCTTACGTTATTTTGTAAGGCAATACGCCAAATATGTTTTAACTTGTACAATAATGGCGGTGAGCTGCTTCTTAGAAAGCTTTAGGGAACTGTATATTTAAAAAAAAGGAATAAACGTACTGCTACGCATATCTGGAATTATAGCGGGATTCGAATAATGGCACGAAGACAGATACGGTATAGCCAATGTCATAAAAACAATATGAAATCGACTAGAAAACCCACATATCAGGAATTAGAGGAGCGCATTAATGAATTGCAATCAAAAATAAAAATAGAACAAGATTATAAGAGACTATTTGATAATGCTACAATTTCTATTTGGAATGAAGATTTTACGCTAGTATTTGAACAAATAGATAAACTTAGAAAACTTGACATCCCTAACATAAAGATATATTTAGAGGAGAACCCCGAGGTTTTATTTTCATTAATTAGAAAATTGAAAATTAATAGTGTCAATAAGGCTACTTTAAAGTTGTTTGGAGCCGAAAGTGATGAAGAATTTTTAAAGAATATACAGGTTACATTTGGTGACGGAGCAGACAACGTGTTCTTGGACCTTATAAAATCAATATGGAATAATGAGAAATCATTTATATCAGAAGTAAATTATAAAACGCTACAAGGGGATGAGTTCGCAGCGTTATTTTCGATTCATATTCCTCAAACAAAATCAGAACAACAATCAGTTCCAGTTACTATTCAAAGTATTCAGACGTTAAAAGAAGCTGAATCAGCCAAAAGGGAATCCTTAATAAAATTAGAGCAGGCTCAAAAAATTGCTCATATAGGGAGTTGGGAATGGGAGTGGGAAACTGACCATGCAGTATGGTCTGATGAAATGTATCGAATTTATGGGGTTGAAAAAGATGAATTTGACCCTACTAGTGAAAATGTAGGTAAAACCATTTTAGAGGAGGATAAACATAAGATGGAGAATGCGATTAGCCAATTATTAATAGGCGAAGTAGTAGATTCATTTGAATTCAAAATTATTAGACCAAATAGTGAAATCAGAGATGTAAGTATCATAGGCTTACAGAGAAACGAAGGGACAATATTTGGTGTGACTCAAGATATAACGGATAGAAAAAAAACAGAGTATGAATTAAATAAAGCGCAGGCTTTAGCAAAAGTTGGTAGCTGGTTATTTAATGTTTCAAATCAAAAGATAGAATGGTCAAATGAAATGTTTCACATCTGGGGTTTCGATTCAAGGAGAGGCACCCCTGATTATGATGCGCTAGTTAAGCGAGTGCACCCCGATGACTTAGAATTATGGAATAGTTCTGTAGAGGAAGCAACTAGTATGGGAACACCATACGATATTGAACATAGAATTTGCCTTCCCAATGGGGAGCAAAAAATAGTAAGAGGACTATGTCAACCAACATTGGGAGTTAACGGCGAGGTGGTTAGCTTAGCAGGTACTGGTCAAGATATCACGGAGCAAAAGCAGAGTGAAAAAATTAAACTTGAGGCCAAATTATTATTAGAAAAAACCGAAAAGGAATTAAATGAAGCGCAGAAACTAGCGCATATTGGTAGCTGGTTATTTAATCTTACCACTCAAAAGATAGTATGGTCAGATGAAACGTTTGACATCTGGGGTTACGACGCAAAGAAAGGTGCTCCTGAATTTGAAACACTGGTTAACCAAATTCATAAGGACGATCAAGAACTATTTACAAGTGCTTTTGGAAAAGCTACTACTCTAGGAACGCCATACGATATTGAACATCGAATTTTTCTTCCTAATGGAGAGCAAAAAATGGTAAGAGGCATTTGTCAACCTATACTCGGAGATGCAGGTGAAGTGGTTAGCTTAGCAGGTACTAGCCAAGATATAACCGAGCAAAAACTATTAGCTATAGAACTTATAAAAGCGAAAGAAAAAGCAGAGGAAAGTGACCGATTAAAATCAGCATTTCTAGCAAATATGAGCCATGAACTCCGCACTCCAATGAACGGTATTTTAGGTTTTGCAGAATTATTGAAAGGAAAGAATATTTCCGATGACAAGAAAGACACCTATTTAGAATTTATTGAAAAAGAAGGAAATCGTCTTTTGAGTTTTATTTCAAACATTGTAGATATTTCAAAGATTGAATCTAATGTTATTAATATTAATAACTCTTTTTCCAATATCAATATGCTTATTGATGAGCTCTATTCAAAATATGCTATTGAACTAATGGGTACTGACATTAAACTTCAAGTCAAAAAAGGATTGGGGGATACAAATAGTTGTGTAGAAACAGACACAAATAAATTAGTTCAGGTACTGTCTAATTTATTAGAGAACGCAATAAAATTCACAAAAGAAGGTGATATTGAATTTGGATATTCTCTAGCAAACAGCGAACTTAAATTCTATGTTAAGGATTCTGGTGTTGGAATTGAAATTGAAGAACAAGAGAATATTTTTAACAGATTTACGCAAGGTAAACAGGAACAGACTCATAATCATGGTGTAGGATTGGGCTTGTCAATTGTAAAAGGTCTAGTTAATATTCTTGGCGGTGACGTCTGGGTAGATTCTCAAACAGGAGTAGGTTCAACCTTTTTCTTTACAATCCCATATGAAAACCTTGTTACAGACACAAAGGTAGTTTTGGATAATAGCGATACGGCTCTAGACAATGGCCATTTTACTATATTAATAGCGGAAGATGACGAGTTTAGCTTTATGTATTTAGAGGCATGTCTTTCAGATTTTAACTGCTCCATTTTACATGCTATTAATGGAAAAGAAGCCGTTAAAATAGTAAACCAAAATGCTTCAATAGATTTAGTATTAATGGACATCAACATGCCTGAAATGAACGGAGATAAGGCATTAGAGGAAATAAGAAAAACAAATAAAGAATTACCAATAATTGCCCAAACAGGTTTGGCTATGTCGGGAGATAAAGAAAAATTGTTAAAGGCTGGTTTTAATGATTATATATCCAAACCCATCTCTACAAAAGTTTTAATCACAATCGTAAATAAATACTTAAAGAAAGTAACTGGCACTAAAAATGGCTAAAAAACATAAGTGTTTTGGTGCTGAATTTGAATTTTAGAGCATCAATTGAAAACTATCAAACAAACGTTCTGATGTTGAAGAAATAAAAAAAAGTTGGCTTGACTATGGGCTAACTTGATAGGACAGCGTTTTAAATTCACCTGTATTTCCTGGCCTAGCGTAAACACACATTGCACACAACACACTTAAAATGAATGAATAATACCGCTGTTTATGTGTGAAATGAATGTCTATACTTTATTGAAGACACCTTACAATATCAGAATTAACGATTTATAAGCTGCACGAAGTCGGACTAAAATACTCCTGCTGATATGGGGCTAAAAAGCTGTTCGTAGATGAAATACCTATCTGCATCTAGCTGTTATAAAAGCATTTCAATCAGCAAAGAAGGGCTTCTCAATCCGTGTATAAACTTCTTTCTAACTGGGCGAAAATGCGTACGTTTTACTTACAAAAAATAACCAAAACCTACGTAGCTCACACAAAAGCACAGTTGCCAACAGGACTTCAAAGCAATACGGACTTTGGGAAAAATCAAAAGGTTTACGTATTTTTAAAATGCCTACTACATTTATTAATCTGACCTATTCCCAAAACTAAAATAATAAAAAATTTAAAACTCCAGTGTCTATGAAAAAACAAGTAGCACTACTACTCCTTCTTTTTGCCCTCGTACTCTATTCTTGTAAATCTGAAAGCACCAAAGACAGGCCCAACATCATTCTTATTATGGCAGATGATATGGGGTATGAATCTTTAAGTGTCAATGGCGCTACATCATACCATACCCCAAATCTTGACCGTTTGGCCAGTAATGGCATCCGATTTTCAAAAGCAATTTCGCAACCCCTTTGCACCCCTTCTCGGGTTAAAATAATGACAGGATTGTACAACTATCGCAACTACGACTATTTTGCTAATTTGAACACAAACCAATACACCTTTGGTAATTTAATGCAAGAGGCAGGTTATGCCACCTGCGTTGCTGGGAAGTGGCAACTTAATGGGCAATCTCATAAAGATGAAATACCAAATTGGGAGGATAGTACAAAACCAATTCAATTTGGATTTGATGAATACTGCTTGTGGCAATTAACAAAAAGAGGAAGCAGGTATGCCAAACCTTTGATCGAACAAAACGGCGCTTTTCTAGAAAGTAAAACCACCGATTATGGGCCTGATATGTTTGCCAATTACATCCTAGACTTTATAGAACGAAAAAAGGAGCAACCCTTTTTCATCTACTACCCCATGGTTTTAGTACACGACCCCTTTGTTCCCACGCCAGACTCCAAAGACTGGGCAAATACGGAGTTACGAACTAAAAATGACACGACCTATTTTAAAGATATGGTGGCATACACCGATAAAATAGTTGGGAGAATACATGCCAAGCTTAAAGAATTAAATCTAGATAAAAACACCATTCTAATCTTTACCGGGGATAATGGCACCCACCCAAGTGTATATTCGGACACTAAAGAAGGCAGGGTAAGAGGTGCAAAGGGGAATACCATAGATACCGGCACACATGTTCCGTTGGTAATTTCTTGGCCAGAAAAGATGGATAAAGGAACGGTTTATAATGAGTTAATCGAATTCAGTGATTTCTTTCCAACCTTTGCTGATATCATTGAAAAAGAGACGACATCTGACGGACAAAGCTTCTACCCGTTACTAAAAGGGGAAAAACATAATCCGCGAGAGACAAGCTTTGTTCATTATGACCCACAATGGGGTAAGCGAGTGAATCAATTCCGGAATCAATTTGTAAGAACAACAACCTACAAACTCTATCAAGATGGTAAATTTTTCAATGTTGCCAAAGACAAGTTAGAAGAAACACCCTTACTTTCAGATACCCTAACAGAGGAAGAGCTGCATATTAAACAAACCTTAGCGAACGAATTAAAAAAACATCCTGCTTGGGATAAGCAACAATAACCGTGCGGTACAAAACATAGATAGTACGCATAAATCTGAGTATTTTATCCTTATTTTCGAAGTACGGAAGATTTAGAAGTGGACCATGTAAGCATAATAAGGGTTGGCTATGCTTTTCCCTAGGTTTTATGCTGCCAACACCAATGCAACACCGCTAATGCTAAACGCTAACAAAAAACTAAAATGACAGACATAGAAATTGCACAGAAAGTTACTGCACAGCATATTAGAGAAGTTGCCAAGAAATTAGATATCCAAGAAGCTGATTTGGAATATTACGGGAATGAAAAGGCAAAGTTACCCCTGCGTTTAATAAACGAAGAGGATGTTAGCAAAAGTAAGCTCATCTTAGTTACGGCCATAACCCCTACCCCTGCCGGAGAAGGAAAAACAACAACGTCCATTGGTCTAAACGATGGGTTAAACCATATTGGAAAAAAGTCGGTTGTCGTTTTAAGAGAGCCGAGTCTAGGTCCTGTTTTTGGGATAAAAGGAGGCGCTGCTGGTGGTGGATGGAGTCAGGTAATCCCTATGGTGGATATCAACTTGCATTTTACTGGGGATTTTCATGCCATAGCTATGGCAAATAATCTACTCGCCGCACTCATAGACAACAACATACAAAGCAAGACGAAAAGCCTAGGCATAGACCCACGTACCGTACTCTGGAAACGCTGTATGGATATGAACGACCGTGCGCTCCGCAACATAATTACAGCATTGGGAGGTAAAGCAGGTGGAATTCCTAGGGAGACGGGATTCAATATTACGGCCGCTTCAGAAATCATGGCCATTTTATGTTTGTGTAACAACTTAGAAAACCTGCAGGAGATGTGCGGGAACATTTACATAGGCGACACCTTTGAAGGAACCGCCATTTATGCCAAAGACCTAAAGGCCGCTGGTGCCATGGCCGTTTTACTAAAAGATGCCATTAAACCAAATTTGGTGCAAACACTGGAAGGTAATCCCGCAATTATCCATGGGGGACCGTTTGCGAATATTGCTCAGGGAACCAATTCCATCATCGCTACAAAAATGGGAATGAGCCTAGGGGACTATGTTGTAACCGAAGCGGGTTTCGCAGCTGATTTGGGTGCCGAAAAGTTCTTGAATATAAAATGCAGAAAAGCGAAGTTATCACCCAAGGCTGTTGTGATTGTCGCAACGATTAGAGCCTTGAAGTATCACGGAGGGAAGCCCCTTAATAGCTTAACGGAAGAAGATGTAGCTGCATTGGAAAAAGGATTGCCCAACCTAGAACGACATATTGAAAGTATACAAAGTTTTGGATTGCCTGTGGTCGTATCCGTCAATGCATTTAACAGCGACACCGAAGCTGAAAAAGAACTTATTTATGCGCATTGCAAAAAACTAGGAGTCCCCGTAGCATTAAGCTATGGTTGGGCAGATGGTGGAAAAGGCTGTGCCGAATTGGCCGAAAAAGTAGTAGCAGCCGCCGAAACCTGTGTGGCTAACTTTAAACCAACCTACCATCTAGAAGACAATCCCTTATTAAAAATAGAAAAGATTTGCAGAACGATTTACGGAGCTAAAAATGTGGTACTTACTGCTGTTGCCAAAAGACAGTTAAAGCGCTTTGAAGCTTTAGGCTACGGGAAATTGCCTATTTGTATGGCAAAAACCCAAAAAAGCTTGAGCGATAACGATAAGCTACTAGGCCGACCTGAGAATTTTGACATCCATATTCGGGAGTTTGAGATTGCTACAGGCGCTGGGTTCCTAATTCCTATTGCGGGCAATATGCTAAGAATGCCAGGCCTCCCATCAGTACCTTCCTCTGAAAATATTCATATGGATAGTGAGGGAACTATCTTGGGATTGTTTTAATGAAAGGGCAGGAAAACATAGTTCGATTCCATCATTGGATTACTGTGACTCTTCTGCATCTTTGTTCCGTTTATACCGTGCGCATAGGGCTATATGCAAAACTGTTTCAAAAACTAGTGGTACTATTGATTGTTTGCCCATCACTTTGGGCACAAACTAGCGAAAAACCTTCTTTTAAGGCGGGTAAAATTTTAGAGCGAATAGAACTAAACGGGTCCTTGGATGAGTCTAGTTGGCAAAACGCTCCCCTACTGCAAAACTTTAGAACAACAGTACCCGAAGAAAATGGCCTACCATCACAAACCACCACAGTGCAGGTATTGGCAGATGCAAAGACCATTGTTATCGGTATCGTTTGTAAAGATGACAATCCAGAGGGCATCATCCGTTTTTCCAAAATAAGGGATGCTGATATCTCAGAAGAAGACCATGTAAAAGTGGTTATAGACCCTTTTTTAGATGGCCAATCTGGCTATATTTTTGCTATAAATGCCCTGGGCGCTCGGTATGATGCACTAGTATCAAACAGAGGAGAGTCTGAAAACGAGGATTGGGATGCCGTTTGGGACGCCCAAACACAAATTACGGAGGACGGATGGTCTGCAGAAATAATTATCCCAATTCAGAGTATTTCTTTCAAAAAAGGCCTTAGTGAATGGGGCTTTAATATAGAACGTCGTATTCAGAGAAATCAAGAAACCATACGTTGGGCAAATGTAAAAAGAGACCAATGGCTTATACAGACCAGTAGGGCCGGTCTATTGACAGGGCTTCCAGCATTCAATTATGGGATTGGTCTTACGGTACGCCCTTCTCTAGTGGGTGAACTTAATAAAACTAGCGCCACTACTTCCTCGGTATTTAATCCAGAGTTTAGCTTGGATGCGAGCCAGCGTATTGGGCCCAATGTACTGGCAACCTTTACCGCAAATACTGATTTTGCGGAGACCGAAGTAGATACACGCCAAACCAATCTGACCCGGTTTCCCTTGTTCTTTCCAGAAAAGCGCACCTTCTTCTTGGAAGGCTCGGACATTTTTGAATTTGGTTTTGGTACGGGAAGCAGTACGGTCATCCCTTTTTTTAGCAGAAGAATTGGCCTTAAGGATAATACACAAGTGCCCATTGTTTTAGGCACTAAAGTAAACGGGCGTGTGGGCAAAACTGCTTTTGGCGGGCTAGGCATACGTACAAATGACTTTGTGAGCGAAGGGCAGGCGTATGATGCCACCAATATGGGTGTAATGCGAGTACGTAGAAATGTACTAAAAGAAAGCTCCCTGGGCTTCATTACCACTTCTGGTGACCCCTTAGGTCGAGCGGGTAGTTATATGGTCGGAACTGATTTCACCTACCAAACCACTAGTTTTAATGGTGATAAGAATTTTTTAGTAGGCACTTGGGCCTTATTTACCGATCGTGCAGATTTGACAGAAGACCGCTCCGCTTTTGGTATAAAAGTCGACTACCCCAATGACCGCTGGGATGTAGCATTTATCTATTCTCGTATTGGGGAAGATTTTGACCCCTCATTAAGCTTTGTGCCCAGAAAAGGGGTGCATTATTCCCGTATCGGTGCCACGTTTGCCCCAAGGCCCAAAACACCATGGGTGCGGCAAATGTTCCATGAGCTTTTTGTGACCCAGGTTCAGAATATTGCGGGACCTTGGCAGTCTTATAGCGTATTCACGGCTCCTATAAATTGGCGTTTGGAAAGTGGTGACCGCGTGGAAATGAATGTGCGACCCATGGGTGAGAACATACTTACCGCTTTTGACATTGCTGATAATGTAACAATCCCTGAGGGTGCCTACCATTTTACGAGATACCGTATGGAGGCAGAATTTGCAGCCAAACGAAGAGTGAGCGGGCAAGCCTCTTGGTGGTTTGGTAGTTTTTACGATGGCACATTAAATGAGTTTGAATTGGAACTAAATTGGAATCCTTCTCCCCTAGTAGGGTTTGAGTTGACCGGTTTGCGAAATGTAGGAAGCCTTCCCTTTGGCGATTTCGAACAGACCTTGGCAGGCTTGCGCGTGCGGTTCAACGTATCATCAAACTTACAAGTGAATAGCTACTTACAATATGATACCGACAGTAAAGTTTTGGGTCTAAATGCTCGTATTCATTGGATATTTTCACCACTTGGAGATGTTTTTTTGGTATTCAACAACAACAGTATGAACCAGATGCAATCTATGAACCAAAGGTGGCAACTGCAGAACCAACAAATCCTATTGAAAATACGTTACAATTTTAGGCTATAATAACTCATTTAACACCAGCAAATAAAACAGGCAAACCCAACTGAAATACCTAATTTTAAATATGAATAGATCAAAATTCATTTTACTCTTTTTTCTATGTGTACTTAATTCATGCAAAGCGCAAAAGCCCATGGCATCCATTGCCGTATCTGAATTAACGATTGCAGACATACACAAGGCGTATCAAGAAAGCACCTATACCAGCAATGAATTGGTCAAGGCCTATATACAGCAGATTAAAGAACTGGATAGTACCATCAATTCCATCACCACCCTAAACCCAAAGGCACTTGCCATTGCAAAAGCACTAGATGAGGAATTTGAAAAAACTGGTATCTTACGCCCTTTACATGGCATTCCCATCATCATAAAAGACAATATTAATACCGCAGGCATACCCACTACGGCAGGTTCCTTGGCCTTGCAGGGTTATATTCCTAAGGAAGACGCGTTTATCATCAAAAAATTGGTAGATGCAGGTGCCATTATACTAGCCAAATCCAACATGGCAGAATGGGCCTTTAGTCCCATGCATACCGAAAGTTCCACGGTAGGGACGACCAGAAACCCTTATAATACGGACTATGTTCCCGCAGGATCTAGTGGAGGAACAGCAGCGGCAATTGCCGCCAACTTTGGCACTATTGGCCTTGGCACAGATACAGGTAATTCTGTTAGAGGACCTGCAGCACATACTGCGCTAGTTGGTTTTCGCGCCACCTTGGGATTAGTGAGTAGAAGTGCCATTGTTCCCCTCTACCTTAGAAATGATATTGCTGGCCCCATGGGCAGAACAGTAGCAGATGCGACAAAAGTATTGGAGGTTATGGCTGGGTATGACCCAAAAGACCCGCTTACCAAATACTCAGAAGGAAACATCCCTGACAACTATAGTCAGTTTCTTTTGAAAGACGGACTTACGGGCGCTAGAATAGGCATACTTAGAGCGCTAAGTGATGATGACCCACATCCGGAAATAAAAGCCTTATTTGAAAAATCATTGTTAGATTTAGAGACATTAGGTGCTATCGTAATTGATACCGTGATTATTCCTGATTTCGCAACATTACGTGAAAATCAATGGTGTGCAAGCTTCACTACAGATGTAGAAACCTTCCTTACCAACTATGTGAAAAATGATACTTTAACAACGATACAGGACATTATAAACGTTGGTACCAAATCTGACTATACTAGAGAGCGATTGGAACGTAATTCGGCCAATAGCGGCAGATGGGAAAATCCGGAAATCCCCTGCTTAGATACCTACACAGATGCTAAACGTATCGCGTTCCGTGAGGCTATTGAGCAGCTGATGGATTCCTTAAAATTAGATGCCATTGTTTATCCTTCTTGGAACGAACCACCTGCAAGAATTGAGTTCTTTCAAGAGGAATACAAAGGAGACAACAGTCAGGTAATAAGTCCACATACAGGACAGCCAGCCTTTACAGTTCCTATGGGTTTTATAACTGGAAACCTACCCGCAGGATTACAATTTTTGGGCAGGATGTATGATGAGCCCACCTTGATTAGATTGACCTATGCCTATGAGCAAGGGACGAAACATCGGAGAACACCTAATTTATCGAGTGGGAACGAAAGGGACTAACTCCCCTTCTTCATAAGCAGCATCCCGAGGTTCTAAACAGATAAAACCATCAGCTTTGGCCAGACTTGTTAAATCTCCTGAGCCATTTTCAGTAACCGACTTGGCATATAACATTCCTTTATCCCAATGGATCTCTACTTGAATAAAGCGGGTTAAAGACCCTTGTATTGTTACTGTATTTCCTAAGACTGCATGTTGCTTTTCCACAGGTATTCTCCATGAGGTATGCAACCATGGCAGAAAATACAAATGGTAATTAGCAAAGGTAGATACCGGATTGCCCGGAAATGAAAAAATTACCGTTTTGTATTCGTGATGCACGCCAAACCAAAATGGTTTTCCAGGCCGTTGCGCCACGCGGTGAAACACTTTCTCTACCCCCAAAGCATCCATGACTTCTGGTATAAAATCAAACTTTCCTTTAGATACACCACCACTCAACAGCAAGACGTCGTTCTCCTGTAATGCCTTTTTCAGCCCATCTTCTATGGCTTTTTTCTCATCCTTTAAATGCAAGGTAGATGCAGCTATATTTACCTTGGACAAGGCTACTTGTAAGGTAATGCTATTTGATTTACGAATCTGATGGGGTGCTGGTATCTGATGCACATCTACCAATTCATTACCCGTGGATATGGCACAAACTTTAGGTACCACCTTTACAGCTACGGTAGCGGCACCAACCGAAGCCATGACACCAATATCGGCCGAAGCAATTCGTTTGCCTTTCGCCAAAAGCAACGCACCTTGGGTCTCGTCACTGCCGCGGTAATGGATGTTTTGTCCCTTCTGAACTTCCTTTTCTATGCTCACCCATCCATCTTTAATAGTAAGATGCTCATACATAATAACAGTATCCGTCTCTAGCGGCACCACAGCGCCCGTCATCACTTCCAAGCAAGCATTCTTGTCAGCTAGTTTCTGTTGTGGCATTCCTGCACTTGCTACACCTTCAATTTTGAATGTTGTTCGTCCACCTTCCAACGCTGCATAGTTGATGGCAATACCATCTTTAGTAGCTCTGTTGAACGGAGGAAAATCCCTATCAGCCACTATAGGGGCTGCTAGAATTCTTCCATGAGAGGCTAATAAGGGAACCATCTCGTTTCCCAAATCCAATGGATGGGCCAGTACTTTTTGATATGCTTCTTTAAATGTGATCATAAAACTCCTAATCCGTTTACCAATAATACACGTACACCAACTACAAAAACAAGCACTGCGGTAACGCGTTTAATTCCGTTAGCCGATAATCGTTGCAAACTCATGCGAATACCTATTTGCCCCCCAATGAAAACGGCAATACCCAAACATCCTGTTTCTATCCAAGGTAATTCCAAGGTATTGCTATGCATTAATCCTACCAATCCTGAAATAGAATTAACGAGAATAAAGAAACTAGCCAAAGCTGCAATTTTAATAGCCTTGTCCCACCGCAGATGATTCAATATAGGTGCTAAAAATATTCCTCCCCCAATACCCACAAGTCCAGATAAAAACCCAATAGCTGCCCCCAACACATAACTTAGGTATTTTGGATATGCTTTAGTTTCTTTCCTATGCTGAAGTTTACGGATGGTCTGACCAGCTAAAAAAACAGAAGACAGCAGTAACGATGTACCCAAGATGATGAAAAATATGTTCTCCTGTAATTTAATAGAGGCCCCTAAAAAAGTTAATGGAATACTTGTGAGTACAAATGGTAAAAAATCGGCGATGCGTGCATGTCCGTTTTTAAAGTAGAGATAGGTACTACCAGAAACTACTACCAAATTACAAACAAGGGCGACAGAACGTATAGCAAAAAAGCTTAAAAAAACAATACTTAACAATGCCAAATAGCTAGAACCGCCACCAAAACCTACGGAGGAATACAAGGTGGCTACCGCAAAGAATCCTATGCAAAGGAGTACTAAATGTTCAATGGGTATTTGCATAGGTATCTATCTTGTTCATACCTCCATCAACATTAATAAATTCCTGCTGAGGGAATTTATTCTGCAAGAGATAGATTGCTTTTTGACTGCGAATGCCCACTTGGCAAATGAGATAAACGGGCTTGTTTAAATCTATTTCATGGCTTCGTTGCTCCAATTGGTCTAATGGAATATGTTTAGCACCTTTTAAATGTTCGCTTTTAAACTCTAGTAGGGTACGCACATCTACAACTTCTATCAGTCCGTCACTTAACATATTCCGTATTGCAATACCTGATGTAGATATAGCTGGCAGTTCACAATCAAAATCATAACTATCGGCCAAGGTATAGATACTCAAATTTTTGGATTGTTTCGGAAAGCTCATGCGTTGCATACGCTGTGTGAGTGCATCGTATAGCAAAAGTGTTCCTGAAAGTACTTCGCCTAAACCACAAATAACTTTTACCACCTCCAAAGCTTGCAGATTACCTACAATTCCTGGCAGTATTCCTAAAACCCCATTCTCGTTACAATCTGGAATGGCATCGGCCTTTGGCATAGTTGCAAACAGACAGCGATACGTAGGGCCATTTTGGTAATTAAAAACACTTACCTGGCCTTCAAATCCATGTAATGCGCCGTAAACAAAAGGTGTATGTAATATAACACAAGCATCGTTTATCAAATACCTTGTGGGGAAATTATCCGTAGCATCCACCACAAGGTCATAATTTTCAATAATTTCTAAAGCGTTGGAGACATCCAAAAAAGTAGGATAGGTTTTTATTTCTGTTTCTGGATTTTGCTTTTGTAATTGTTCAGCAGCGGCTTGCACCTTTAAGGTGCCTACCATAGCTTCTGTATACAATACCTGCCTATGCAGATTGGATAGTGAAACCTCATCAGCATCCACGATTCCCAAAGTACCTACACCCATAGCATTTAGATAGGTTAAAACAGGAACTCCTAAACCGCCAGCTCCAACCACCAAAACTTTTGCATCGGCTAATTTCCGTTGACCGTCAGGACCAAATTCTTTAAGAATGGTTTGCCTTATATAGCGTTTTGGGTTCATGCGTCTAAGATAGTGAAAAGCAAAAAAGCGGAAGATGAGAAAGCCTGGGGATTGGGGTTAAAAACAGGTATTATCCATTGCTTAAAATTAAAGAAGGAATATCTTCCTCCATAATGTGATATATTAGAACCATGGGGCACCTACTTAAAAATAAAAGTATAGAAATTAAAATTGATTTTCCACTTGAAAATTACAACTTCTCTAGATTTGATTGGACTGGAAAAATTGTAGACGTAAAATTCAAGGGCATACCACTGGCGACTGTAGAAGACCCAAGTTGTAAAAATGAAAACCTATTTGGTAAAGGATTTTACAACGAATTCGGGATTGATACTGCCTTGGGTTTTGAGGAAACTAAAATTGGGGAATGGTTCCATAAAATTGGAGTAGGTCT
>CAZMUV010000074.1:0-16732 GCA_964569345.1 uncultured Maribacter sp.
GTTAGAAAATGGCAAATCACAAGTCGGCATTAAAGAGAATTAGAAGAAACGAAGCGGTACGTTTACGTAACAGATATCAGCACAAGACAACACGTAATGCAATTAAAAAATTACGTGGCGAGGAAAGCAAGAAAGACGCTGAGGCCTTATTGCCAAGTGTTATTAGTATGGTAGATCGTTTAGCTAAACGTAATATTATTCATGCTAATAAGGCTGCCAATATTAAAGGTAAGTTGGCAAAATATGTAGCTGCTCTTTAAATAGCTTTATTTCTTACAATTTATGAGAGTCTTCTAATCTAATTAGAAGGCTTTTTTTGTTTCCATATGTGAAGTTGTCTTGCTTAATCGTAAAAAGCCAATTATAAAACAACTATATAAGACTACAATTAAGAATAAAAGTAATTTTCGCAAGTGCAGGGTATTGTACAAATCTTCATTTAACTGGCCAACACTTATAATAGCAGGGTAGAACGTATAAAAGCATACTAATCCAATACTTATCCAACGTAATAATTTACGGTAATTGGAAAATGCCGCAGGTATGTTCCTATGCTCTTTCAAATATAAGAAGGCAAACAAAACTAGTGCTCCCGACCCGGTAATGATTGCCAGAAGCTGTGGCCTTAAAATAAAAGATTCAAAAAACGGATTAACTATACTAGCTACACAAAAAAGGAAGGTGCCCCATTTTATGTATTTCTTTAGCTTAGGATTAGTCGTGCTTTTCCAATAGATGTAGAAGAAATATAGAAAAAAGACAGTATCAAGAATATTAAAGATGAGATGATTATGGTTTTGATATGTATTCTCGAACACAATTTGTATTTCGTTGATATCACGTATTAGCACTCCAAAGATTTCTGTTAAAATAATATATGCAAGTAAAATCGGAAAGGCTTTTAATCTAGTTTCGTAGTAGTATTTATATTTTATGAGCGAGAGCGTGAATGCAATTGCATATGCAAGCATAAATGCATTTTCCTTTAGCAATTCTAGTAGTTCTTTCGTCATTTAGTACCTGCTAGGACTAGTTAACATAGAGGACTTTGCGCCAATTGTTGTATCATTTTGCTGTATCAAGGGTTCTGTGCTATAGTAATCTATTCAGATTGATTAGGGAATCTGTTTACTGCCTATCCAAAACTTCTTTTTCTAGCTTTGATAAAACCGATGATAAATAATAAGTTCATCAAAATAATTACTAAATGGTGAAAAGTCTGGAGGTTTAAATTGTGCCAATTGTCAGGATCATAATAGCCAATTATCAATAATGTTGGCGAAAAGGTGTGGAGAATTAACAGACCTAAACTTACCCAAAAGACTAAATTATAGGGTTGTAAAATATTCTTGTTTTGGTTGTGTTGGTCTATAATATATAATGCAATGCAAAAAATTAAAATAAATGAGGCTATAGCATAAGCATAGTAAAGTCCATAATTCATTGGGTTTTGAAAATAGGAATTTAGTATATAGGAAAAAATAACTAGCACGGCTCCTCTGGCGATTAGTTTTTTATGCCTAATATTCGATATTAAACTCCAGTAGATAAAATAGAAAAACGGAAAATATATAAGGTCATATATATTATATATTATGTGATTGGTTTGGGAATCTTCAAAATCTAAAAAAACACGGAAGCTAGGATAATACAATAAGAAATATCCTAAAAGCTCATTAATGAGAGTATACGCTAGTATGATAGGTAAGTATTTTAATACCGTATCAAAATACTTAGAATAGGTACTCAAAGATATAATCAACGCTATTGCGCTAAAAATAACAAAGTAGCTTTGATTTATAAATTCTAGAAACACGGAGCTTAGATTTAGAAATCGGTTTTAGGCGGAGGGCCATTATTACCTCTATTTAGAATCAAACTCTGATTACTATACATGGCATTTTTAGTAAAAAAGTTGGAGATTATACTAGCCTCTTGGGTTTGTTGTTTTGTGCGAATTAATCCCACTTCTTTTTGCATTTCAGCTTTCCAATCAATAATTAATTCGGGTTTTCCATCGTTACCAATATAAAAGCTATAATTCCCGCCATTTTTTTCTAATGTAGGTGTAATAAAAATAGAATTTTGTCTCGGGTGAACAACCTCTTTCCCATCTTTAAATTTCTTTTCATTGGGGTAATTTGCGAAGTACATACGTAATTTTGTTACCTTTTTCACGCCTGCTTTTTTGGCTTCTTGATCTACATAGGCGATGTAATCCTTCATCATTTCATAATCAAAATCTACAAAACGCGCTGGTTCAAATTTTTCTTGCGGAACTCGTTGTTGGGTTTCATAGGACGCAATAATGTTTATTCTATGTTTTGTGTAATTGTCATATGTGCTATTTGCATCTTCAAGGGAAATAATATTAGAAGGGGCTAAAACCTCTATGGGGGCTTTGCTTTCAATTGATTTTTCCTTTTTTTCGGTATTACAGCTTAAGATACTGAATAGCATAAAAGTGCAGAGTACGAAAGCACCCAGATTGAATCGGTTTTTCATTTGTAGTGTTTTTATAAGTTGTTATAAGAAAATACGTTCAAAGACTAGGGGAAGATTCTTTAATGCCCTAAAGATATTCATTTTGATTGACTATCAGGTTTGTAGCTTGTTTTTTCTATATAGTAAAAAAAAATCCCAATTTCATTATGAAATCAGGATTTTTTGATAGGTTTAAGAAAAGCTTACTTGTTCATGGTCATCAAGAACTCTTCGTTATTTTTTGTCTGCTTAAAACGTTGTTCTATGAACTCCATAGCTTCAACCGGGTTCATGTCAGCTAGATACTTACGCATGATCCACATACGTTGTAAGGTGCTTTCGTCAAGTAAAATGTCATCTCTACGTGTGCTAGAAGAAGTAAGGTCAATCGCAGGGAATATTCTTCTATTGGCAATCTTTCGATCCAATTGTAATTCCATGTTACCGGTTCCTTTAAATTCTTCAAAGATAACTTCATCCATTTTGGACCCTGTTTCTGTTAAGGCGGTAGCAATTATAGTTAACGACCCACCACCTTCAATATTACGGGCAGCACCAAAGAAACGTTTTGGTTTGTGCAGTGCATTGGCATCAACACCACCACTTAGTACTTTTCCAGATGCTGGTTGTACTGTATTATAGGCCCTTGCAAGCCTAGTGATAGAATCCAATAGAATAACTACGTCATGGCCGCATTCTACGAGTCGTTTCGCTTTTTCTAAAACGATGTTTGCAACCCTTACATGTTCTGTTGGTTCCTTGTCAAAGGTAGAGGCTACTACTTCACCTCTTACATTGCGCTGCATATCGGTTACTTCCTCAGGTCGTTCGTCTATTAAAAGGATAATTTGATACACTTCTGGGTGATTGGCCGCAATACCATTGGCTATATCTTTTAACAACATGGTCTTACCAGACTTAGGTTGTGATACAATCATGCCTCTTTGTCCTTTCCCTATGGGGGAGAACAAATCTATAATACGTGTTGATATTGTACTCTGTCTTTCCGCTAGATTGAATTTTTCTTGCGGGAAAAGCGGTGTAAGGTGCTCAAAAGAAACCCTATCTCTTACAATCTGTGGGTCTATACCGTTGATTTTGTTCACTTTGATTAAAGGGAAATATTTCTCCCCTTCTTTTGGCGGTCTCACTTGTCCTAAAACGGTATCTCCTGTTTTAAGTCCGAATAAACGAATCTGTGATTGTGATACATAAATGTCATCCGGAGAGGATAGATAATTATAGTCGGAGGATCTTAGGAAACCATATCCGTCTTGCATAATATCCAAAACCCCTTCGCTTGCGATAATGCTGTCGAATTCAAACTCCGGCTCCTTATATCTATTTTTTAAATCCTTGTCAAAATTACTTTTATCATGGTTGCTTCTAGGGTTCGGTTTTTTATTTTGGTTATTTTTTTGATTTTTATTATGCGGGTTATTTTTTTGATTTTCGTTTTTGTTATCCGTTGCAGCGGGTCTAGGTCTGGGTCTAGGCTTTCTAGTTTCTGTAACTTCTTTGGGGGCTGGTTCTTTGGGTGTTGCAACCTCTTTGGATGCTTCCTTTTCTGGACTAGCTATCGCTGCTGGTGCTGTTGTGGTTTCTGATGGCTCTTTTTTGATAGCTTTTTTAGCTTCTCTTGCCCTTGGTCTAGGTTTTGGTTTTGGAGCGTCTTCCGTTTTTTGCGGAACAATTGCCGCAGCAGCTTTAGGATTAGCTGCTTGGAGGTCTAGAATTTGATAGACCAAATCCAATTTTTTTAGTGTCTTGAATTTTGGGACATTAAGTCCTTTCGCTATTTCCTGAAGCTCAGGTAGCTTTTTTGTTTTTAAATCTGAAATCTCAAACATTAAGTGTAGAATAAATTATACGTGATTTGTATTGTAAGAAGTGTATTATCTTTTGGATATGCTTGTGGAAATGATATTCCTTTGGTAAGTGTTATACTAAATAACGTAACAATAATACAAATTATTTTCATGAATAGACCGATATTTTTTAAAAAGACCTGTATTTTTGTAACTCACAAAGGAATAGTTATACTATGATTCAAAGAATACAGACCCTTTATTTGGTTTTGGTTGCGCTAGTAGCAGGGATACTCCCATTCTTTGTTAACTTGTGGTCAGATGCCAAAGGGTTGGAGATTTATGCCCAAAATGAAATTGTCATTTCCATAGCTTTTTATGTTTCAGGAGCTTTGGGTTTGTGGGCAGTTTTCCTATTCAAAAATAGAAAGAACCAGTTTGTGGTAAACAGACTGAATATGATATTAAATCTTTTTTTACTAGGATTTTTCGTTTACCGATCGCTAAATCTATCCGGAGGGACCTTGGTCTCTGAGAAGGGTATTGGGATGCTGATTCCTGTATTTTCTATCGTTTTTTTGGTCCTTGCAAACAGGGCTATAAAAAAGGATGAAGATCTTGTAAAATCTGTTGATCGTTTACGTTAAACCTAACATCTTAGTAGTATTAGTGCGTTAAACCCGGGGTAGTTCCCGGGTTTTTTAATGTAGCGCTGTTCTTCGCATCCTCTTAGGCCCGTACCATAACCAAAAACCGGTAACGGTGAAAAGTAGCAAGGCAATACTCATTACGGTGGTATAAATTAGTTTTATATATCCGCCAGTATTCAAATAATTGTCTAGAACGGAAGCATCATGTATATTTTCAATAAAATCTGCACGTCTGCGGTCTACATGAAGCAGCGCTCCCGTAGCGCCATCTATTTGAATACCATAGTAATCATCAAAAATGAATTTTGCAACTCCTTTGTCTTGTCGAATATCAATACGGTCTAGGGGTACTGTAGATGCAGTAGAAATGATATTTTTTAAATAGACTTCTGCCTTTGATTGTAGTACGGGTAATGGTAGCCACTCTTTTAATTCAGTAGTTGTGCCTTGATATGTTTTTGAGCCTAAGAGGTCTCCTGAATTCTTTTTCCAACCAAGTAAGAATCCAGTACTTGCTATTAAAAAGAAAAAAATAAATAGTGTTGCGCCTGTAATACGATGAACTTTTCTAAAAATACGAATCGTTTTTGCCTGTTTCTTTCTACTGAGTTTTTTGTCCATCAAAAAATATGAAATATTATAAGTTTGTTTCTCAAGCTCATGTTTAAGGAGATAAAGCGCTCAAAATCGGAAAAATAAATGAAATTATAAGTCTTTTTAAGCTTGTCTTAACAGATAAGCAAGCTTGCGTGTTTATCGTTTTCCAAGTTCTATGACTTCTAGGTTTTTTATATCAGTTCCATCTATTTGAAAACGGAGCATGGTGCGTACTTGATGAAAACCATGTTTGCCACAAGCTCCAGGATTCATGTGCAGTACGCCTAGTTTTTTATCCATTATTACTTTTAAGATATGGGAATGCCCACAAATAAAAAGCTTTGGGGGTTTAATTTGTATTTCTGGCCTAGTTCTGGAGTTGTATTTAGGAGGGTAGCCCCCAATATGGGTTATCAATACATCCACACCTTCGCACATAAATCTATTGTTTAATGGAAATTCTGTTTGAATTACATGGTTGTCAATATTTCCAAATACGGCCCGTACCGGTTTTAGTTTGGATAGCTTATCGGTGACCGAAATATCACCAATGTCTCCAGCATGCCATATTTCATCTGCTTGGATAGCATATTTTAAGATTACATCATCTAGATGGGAATGGGTATCTGAAAGGAGTAGAATCTTGGTCATTTTAATTTTAGGCTAAATTCATCTTAGGTTACCAATGGGCTAGCTTCTTTGATTTATCGTTCTGCTTTTCGCACTAGTGCTATTGTGAGTTTTCGTGATTCTCATATAAAAAACAGCGTTGATTTCAAAATTCAGGAGCCAGACCAAAACTTGGAAAGGATTCCTAATACAGAGGAACTATGCATATCTTTACACTTTGCAAAACTAAGCCATCCTTTTGAGATATTTCATTCAATTTTCATACTTTGGAAAAGCCTATCACGGCTGGCAAAAACAGCCAAATGCCATTACGGTACAGGAAGTTTTAGAGCGTTCGCTTTCTGTTTTGATGCGGAAAGAAATACATGTTGTTGGTGCAGGAAGAACAGATGCAGGTGTACACGCGCGTGAAATGTATGCCCATTTTGATTTTACCCAGATTATGGATACTACAGATTTGGTATATAGGCTGAATGCTTTTTTACCCGATGATATTGCCGTGCAGGATATTTACTTAATGCAAGATAATGCCCACGCTCGGTTTGATGCTATGGAACGGTCCTATGAGTATTTGATTTGTGATGATAAGAATCCTTTTTTGACGGAGGCTTCCCATTATGTAAAACACCCTTTAGATATTTCGCTTATGAACAACGCGGCGGAATTACTTTTGGGTAAGCAAGATTTTGAGTGTTTTTCCAAATCAAAGACTGAGGTAAATAATCATTTTTGTAAGATTAAAAGTGCCCAATGGAGTGCGGAAAGCGAGTATATCGTTTTTAAGATTACAGCGGATAGGTTTCTGAGGAATATGGTAAGGGCTATTGTTGGAACTCTACTGGATGTAGGGACCGAAAAATCTACTTTGGACACTGTTAAGACCATCATAAAAAGCAAAGATCGTACAACGGCCGGGGTTTCAGTCCCTGCAAAAGGATTATATTTAACGGCTGTTAGCTATCCCAATACTATTTTTAAAAAATGAGCAAAGATTCAGGAAAAGCCTTTGATACGAGACTATTTAAGCGTTTGATAGCCCATACTAGACCTTATCGAATTACCTTCTACGGAGTTGCTTTTGCCGCAATACTTTTATCTGTATTTGCAGTGCTTACACCCATCATTCTAAAGCAGATTATTGATGATGCCGTTAAAGGTGCTGATGCACAGCGGTTGCTCTACCTTACCATAGCCATGCTGTTGGTATTATTAGGTCAAGTGTTGAGCCAATTGAGCTTTAACTACTATGCCAACTGGTTGGGAGAATCTGTGATTCGAGATGTCCGTATCAATTTATTTCAAAAAATGTTAGGGTTCAAAATGAAGTATTTTGACAATTCATCCCTCGGTGTATTGGTAACCCGTGCGGTGGCCGATATGCAACGTATTGGAGAAATATTTAGTCAGGGCTTTTTTGTTATCGTGGCCGATTTGTTGAAGATGTTGGTAGCTGCGGGGGTTATGATATATATAAATTGGCGGTTGGCATTGATTGTTTTTGCTGTATTGCCATTGATTTTATATGCCACCCGCTTGTTTCAAAAAGCAATGAAGGTTGCTTTTACAGAGGTTAGGGCAGAGGTGTCGAATCTTAATTCCTTTGTCCAGGAAAGACTTACGGGTATGCGGATTGTACAGCTGTTTACTAGGGAAAAGATAGAGAGTGAAAATTTCAGAAAAATAAATGAAAAACATAAAAATGCTTGGTTAAAAACGGTTTGGTATAACTCAATTTTCTTTCCCATCGCCGAAATAGTATCCTCGATTACGCTAGGGCTGATTGTGTGGTACGGTGGTTTGCAAAATGTAGCCAATATTACTGATGATGTTGCAGGTACCGTTTTTGCCTTTATCATGTTGATAGATCTTCTTTTTAGACCGTTACGACAGATTGCGGATAAATTCAATACCCTACAGATGGGCATGGTAGCTGCTAATAGGGTTTTTAAGATTTTGGATACCGACAGTTCAATCAACGATATGGGCCAAATTGAAAAATCCAGTATCAAAGGAGATATTACATTCACCGATGTGCGTTTTGGTTATTTGGAAGATGAAGAAGTGCTTCACGGTATTTCTTTTGAGGTAAAAGCAGGCCAAACTATTGCTATCGTAGGTGCTACGGGAGCTGGAAAATCGACGATTATTAATCTACTGAATCGATTTTATGAAATAAACTCTGGGGTTATTAGTGTGGATGGTACGGATGTAAAGAATTACAAACTAGCCTCTCTCCGTTCCCATATCGCTGTTGTATTGCAAGATGTTTTTCTGTTTGCCGATACTATTGCCAACAATATTTCTATGAAGAACCCCGATATTAGCATTGCTGATATAGAAGCAGCTGCAACCGCTATTGGAGTAGATGAATTTATTTCCAGTCTTCCTGGTGGTTATGAATATAATGTAAAAGAACGTGGTACCATGCTCTCTAGTGGTCAACGGCAACTGATCGCTTTTCTACGTGCCTACGTAAGTAATCCTAGTATTTTGGTTTTAGACGAGGCTACTTCATCTGTCGATACCTATTCTGAACAGCTTATACAAAAAGCAACAGATAAAATTACCGAGGGTCGAACTTCCATAGTCATAGCACACCGTTTAGGCACAATTAAAAAAGCGGACAAGATTATTGTTATGGACGCCGGAAAAATCGTCGAAACAGGAACTCATAAAGAGCTACTCAAAAAAGGTGGCTACTATAGCAATTTGTATGAAGCGCAATTTTTAGCGGATGAGGTGGCTTAATCTATTTCTAGCTTTTGTAAACTCCTTCCTTCTAAAAAGAA
Organism: uncultured Maribacter sp.; assembly: GCA_964569345.1. Lineage (GTDB taxonomy): Bacteria > Bacteroidota > Bacteroidia > Flavobacteriales > Flavobacteriaceae > Maribacter. The sequence continues at coordinate 8,959 of CAZMUV010000074.1, forward strand.
AGTTGAAGCGTCTTTATTCTCAAGTCCGATAATTTTCTATGAAGCAATTGCGTTCTAATGAAGCCTACACTTCTAATAATTTCACTTACATGAGATTTGTTCAACTTTGTCACATCGAGGGCAGTCGAGATTCCATGTGTGATAATGTACAACTGTATCCACCTACTATTTTTATCCTACACTAAATCTTGTTTAAGCATAGTGCCTAATTGGGAAATAGAATCGTATAGCACGAATTCTCCGTTTTTTATATAGGAGATTAATCCGGTTTCCTCACTTACAACAATGCTCAGTGCATCTGTTTTTTCGGTTATCCCAACAGCAGCTCTATGTCTCAATCCAAAGCGTAAAGGAATATTACGTTCGTTGGATACGGGTAAAATGACCCTTGTAGCTACTATGTAATTATCAACGATTACAGCGGCTCCATCGTGTAAGGGACTGTTTTTGTAAAAAATACTTTCGATGATGGGCTGGGTGATTTCTATGTTCATGCGATCCCCAGAACTTTTTATAAAATCCAAGGAGTTGTTCCGTTCCAATACTAAAATAGCCCCTGTTTTGGAGCTAGACATTTTCTCACAGGCGTTTAAGATGGCGTCTACGTCAACAGTAGTAGTAATACCCTCCTGTCTCAAAAATTTAAAATGTTTAATGAAGTTACGTTTGTTGGCAAAGTTGGTAGAGCCAATCATTAAAAGGAACTTTCGTATTTCCTGTTGAAAAACGATAATCAATGCAATAAGGCCTACCTGCATAAAGGCACCTACGATGCTACTGATCATTTCCATTCCTAAAAGCTCTGTCAACTTCCAGAAAGCCCAAACAATAACAATACCAATAAAAATATTAATAGCTACCGAACCACGGACTAGTTTGTAAATATAGTATAATAGTACGGCCACGAGGACAATATCCAGGATATCCGTAATCTTAAAATCGATAAAATTCAAAAAATCCAAGGAATGCCGTTTTTGTAAAATTAACAAAATTTGTGGTATGAAAATGGAGTAAGCTTTTAAGATGTAAGTTGCCTATGGAGTTTTACACATTCTACAGCCTCTTTAACATCGTGCACCCGTAAGATATTGGCTCCTTTGGTTAAGGCAACCATGTGTAATGCGGTGGTTCCGTTAAGGGCATTTTTCGGGTTGCTTTTTAACAGTTTGTAAATCATAGATTTTCTACTAATCCCAGCAAGTATAGGTAGCTCAGTAACCTTTAGGGTTTCTAGTTGTTGTAAGAGTTGATAGTTCTGCTCCAAGGTCTTTGCAAATCCAAAACCGGGGTCAATAATGACATCATGTATGCCTTTCTCCCTGGCCAAAGCAAGTCTTTGCGAAAAGAAAAGCAAGATATCCTGTATAAGGTGTTGGTAAGTGGTTTGTTGTTGCATCGTTTCTGGGGTGCCGCGCATGTGCATCATAATGTAAGGCACCTGTAAACTTGCAACGGTGTCCAATAAGGTATTATCCCTAAGGCCTGCGGAGATATCATTTATGATTGCCGCTCCGCGTTCAACACATTCTGTTGCAACAATTCCCCTAAAGGTGTCGATAGACAACAGTACATCGGGAAAATATTTCAGTACCAGTTCAACGATAGGCGTTATGCGGCTTAGTTCTAATGCTTCAGAGACTTCATTAGCACCAGGTTTTGAGCTGTATGCACCGATGTCTATAAAACGGGCACCTTCTAGCATCATTTTTTCAACCTGTTTTAGCGCATTTTTCTCATCTTTAAAGCTACCGCCATCGAAAAATGAATCTGGAGTAACGTTTAAAATGCCCATTACTTTGGGTGTTTTTAAATCAATGAGTTCTCCTTTGCAGTTAATCGTCATGTATATACTGAATTTTAGCTATGGGTGTAACCGAAGTTTAAACCGAGGGTCTTGACGGTTACAAATTTTTAAGCGAAATTTACACAAATTACAAGAAGTACATGCAAGCAACAGCGGAACAATACGATGCGGTCATCAAAATTTGTCGCGATTTATATGAAAAGAAAATGTTGGATTATGGCTGTGCTTGGCGTATTCTGCGCTTACCGTCGTTAACAGACCAAATTTTTATAAAGGCCCAACGTATTAGAGGGCTGCAAGAAAACGAGGTACATAAAATTGATGAAGACGAAAAATCTGAGTTTATAGGAATCGTAAATTATGCTATAATGGCTTTGATTCAATTGGAGCTTGGTGTGGTAGACCAGCCCGATTTAGAGCCTGAAAAAGCCATTGCGCTGTATAAAAAACACAGTACAGGAACAAAAGAGTTGATGTTGAATAAAAATCATGATTATGGAGAAGCCTGGCGCGATATGCGCGTGAGTTCTTTAACAGATTTAATTCTGCAAAAATTATTAAGGGTAAAGACCATTGAGGATAATAAAGGCAAGACCTTGGTGAGCGAGGGTATTGATGCTAATTATCAAGATATGATTAATTATGCGGTATTCGCTTTGATACATTTGGGGATGGCAAACAAAATTGCATAAGGCTATGAGATATATTATAGGATTGGTTAGGGTTTTTGTTGGGGTGCTTTTTATTGTCAGTGGTTTTATAAAATTAAACGACCCCGTTGGTTTTTCCTTTAAGCTAGAAGAATATTTTAGCCCTAGCGTCTTAGATTTGGCCATTTTTATACCATATGCTTTGGCGATATCTATATTGGTAGTCATTTTAGAAGTACTTTTTGGGGTAATGTTACTTATTGGTTATAAGGTAAAATTCACACTTTGGAGCTTATTGGGGATGATTGTTTTCTTTACCTTTTTAACCTTTTATTCTGCCTATTTTAATAAAGTAACGGATTGTGGTTGTTTTGGAGATGCTATAAAACTAACACCATGGGAGTCTTTCACCAAGGATATTGTATTGTTGGTGCTCATAGTAATCCTATTTTTTGGTAGAAAGTATGTGACCCCACTTTTTGCGTCATCAGTCAAAAAGGGTATTATGATTTTGTCCTTAGTTGCTTGTGTGGGATATGCTTATCATGTGCTAAACCATTTACCGGTTATTGATTTTAGGCCTTACAAAATTGGAAAAAATATTGAGGATGGTATGGGAGTGCCAGAAGGTGCGCCTAAGGCTATTTACGATTATGCGTGGGAGTTTAAGGTAGACGGTGCGCAAAAGATTATAGTAACTAAGGGCGATTACCCAACCGTTGATGGAGAATTTATTGGTGTAGAAACTACCGAGATTCAAAAGGGCTACGAACCTCCTGTCCATGATTTTACCATAGAGCAAGACGGGGAAGATTTTGCGACTTCCTTATTACAAGAGCCTAAATTGGTCATGGTTGTTGCATACGATTTGAGAAAATCAAATACAGCGGTATTCAATGAAATAAAAAAAGTAACGGATAACGCTTTGGTAAATGGGTACAAAGTAATCGGTATGTCGGCCTCCGGAGCTGATCAGACCAAAGACTTAGTCGCCGAGTTTGGACTTGATTTTAGTTTTTATTTCACTGACGAAACTACGCTAAAGACTATCGTAAGATCTAATCCTGGGGTGCTAGTTTTGCAGAAAGGAACTATAAAACAGAAAGTACATTACAACGATTTGGACGAATTAGTATTCGATTAGTCCCATATTGTTTAAAACAGAATATAGTTATAAATCATAAAGAATTAGCAGGTTATGAGAAGTAAAATAGTCGCAGGAAACTGGAAAATGAACAAAACATTAGAGCAAACGGAAACACTTTTAGCGGAACTTTCCGCAAAACTTCCAGATACGGATGCCGAGGTAATGGTATCGCCAACCTATGTTAATCTAACCGGAGCGGTTCGTAGTTTGGAATCTTCGAAGATAGAGGTCATTGCTCAGAACATGCATTTTGCAGAGAGTGGTGCTTACACAGGAGAAATATCAGCCGATATGCTTTTGAATATAGGTGTGGATACTGCTATAATCGGACATTCCGAGAGAAGGGCTTATTTTGGTGAGACCGATGAAATTTTGGCCAAAAAAGTAATTGCTGCCTTGGCTAAAGGAATCCGTGTGATGTTCTGTTTTGGTGAGGAATTAGAAGACCGTCAATCTGGAAATCATTTTAAATTAGTGGAGAGTCAACTTAGGAATGCATTATTTTCTTTGGATGCAGCTGCTTGGTCAAAAATTATATTGGCTTACGAGCCTGTTTGGGCTATAGGAACGGGTGAGACTGCTTCTCCGGAGCAAGCCCAAGAAATGCATGCATTTATTAGAAAGACGATAGCGGAAGCCTATAATACCGCAATAGCTAATGGTGTGTCCATATTATACGGTGGGAGTGTTAAGCCAGGTAATGCGGAAGAGATTTTTTCTAAGCCTGATGTAGATGGCGGACTTATTGGAGGAGCTTCTTTAGTCGCAGATGATTTTGTGGCCATTATAAAAGCTATTTAAGCGTTCGTAAATTCACAGGAGTTATCATAATGCTTATTTTACTGCTATATCGAACGTAGACGAGATGTATTTGCGCCGTAATGGATTTGTTCTGGACCTTGCTCTAATGTATAGCAGATTATCCTCTTGACCTTAGCATGTATTTTCTATTTTTAATCCAATTAAATGAGTAACACAGTTTACGTAGAATACAATTTTACCGTAGATCCGCCCCAACCAACCTCTGATATTCTCATTGCGGAATTGGGAGCTGCGGGTTTTGAAAGTTTTGTAGAAGAAGAACATGGTGTTTTGGCGTACATACAAAAGATTGATTGGAGTGACTCTATTTTGGAAGCTATTGGGATATTAGGCAATCCTAATTTTAAAATATCTTTTGTTCGAAAAGAAATAGAGCAGGAGAACTGGAACGCTACTTGGGAGCAAAATTTTCAACCCATTGTGGTAGATGATATTTGTATGATACGCGCCCCTTTTCATGAAAAGAAGGACGTAACCTATGATATTGTGATTGAACCAAAAATGAGTTTTGGAACTGGCCATCACGAAACCACACACATGATGCTTCAGCATCTTTTAGAATTGCAGCTAGATGCCAAGTCCGTATTGGATATGGGAAGTGGTACAGGGGTATTGGCAATTTTGGCGGCCATGCGCGGGGCTAAACCAGTAGATGCCATAGATATAGATAACTGGTGCTATCTTAATGCAAAAGAAAACGTGGAGCGCAATAGTGTTGATTTTATTAACGTTTATGAAGGCGACGCTAGTCTTCTAGATGCACAACGATACGACGTTATCATTGCGAATATCAATAGAAACATACTGCTGGAAGATATAGGAAAATATGTAGGTTGTTTGAATCCAAATGGCGTTCTGTTGTTGAGTGGATATTACAAAGAGGATTTAGAATTGATTACTCAAAAATGTAAAAATGAAGGGTTAAGGTTTGAAAAAAATCTCGAAAAAAATAATTGGGTTGCAGCAAAATACGTATTTTAGTTAATAGTAAAATTGTACTGATGAGCACTAAAGAACAAATTTCCGAGGAGCTTCTAATAGAAGAGGAGACCGTAAGACAAAATGAAATCGTTGTTTTTAATGATGATGTGAATACGTTTGACCATGTTATTGAAACATTGATTTCCGTTTGTGATCATACACCCGAACAGGCTGAACAATGCAGCCTTATCGTACATTACAAAGGAAAATGCACGGTAAAAACTGGAGAATACAAAGACTTGGAGCCACGTTGTACTGGCCTTTTGAGTGCAGGTTTGAGTGCTGAGATTATTTAAGATACTAATATTATAAGCTGCCTTAAGGTGGTTTTCTTTTCCTATATTTAAGCAACAGGATTATTAAGTCATTTATGTTGCGAAAATCAATCCTTTTTCTATTATTACTTTCACTTGGCCTTTCTGCACAAGAGTTACCTCCTATTCAGAACTTTTCTCCGCTGGATTACACTGGTGAGAATCAAAATTGGTCTATAACACAGGGTGAGGACAAACATATCTTCATTGCAAATAATCATTCCCTTTTGGAATACGATGGTGTATGTTGGCGTAAATATAATTCTCCTAATAATAGTATTATTAGGTCAGTACAGTCAAAAGATGACTTGATTTTGACTGGGCAATACATGGAGTTTGGTTTTTGGCAAAGGAATGTTTTTGGAGAATTGGCTTACACATCTATTTCTAGCCAAATGGAATTTCCAATGGTGGAGGATGAAGAATTTTGGAATATAGTCACTTTAGGGAATTGGGTTCTTTTTCAATCTTTAGATAGAATTTACAGCTATAATATTAAATCTAAAGAGTTTAAATGGATAGAAGCTAAATCAATAAAGGCGCAGATTTTTAAAGTTAATAACACCGTATATTATCAAAATCAGAATAAGGATATTTATCGAATTGAAAATGGAGAGCCTATACTTACAATAGAATCTCAGTCATTAGAGGATAGTAAGGTGGTGGGGATGTATGAAGAGCTGGGTAATCTTGTGCTAATTCTAGATAATGCCAAATTTTTACAAATAGTCGATACTAAACTTATAACTAGAGAGGTTAGGTTGTTGAAACCAATAGGCGATATTGTTGTATACGCTACTGAAAAATTAAAGGATGGTACGTATATCTTAGGAACTATTTCTGATGGTGCTTACCAAATAGATTTCAACGGGGAATTAATACGAGGTATAAATAGAGGAAATGGTCTTAGTAATAATACAATTCTATCCGTCTTTGAAGATGCTGATGAAAACCTTTGGTTAGGTCTTGATAACGGAATTAGCGTTATTAATATGAATTCTCCTTTTAATGAATATAATGACAATAGTGGGCAACTTGGTTCTGTGTATACTTCTAAGTTTTTCCAGAATAAATTGTATTTAGGAACAAATCAAGGCTTGTTTGTAAGGGATTTTGGCTCAAAACAGGGATTTAAATTAATAGGAGGTACCGAAGGGCAGGTTTGGAGTTTAGATACTTTTGATGGTTATTTGCTTTGTGGGCATAACAATGGAACTTACCTTATAAAGGATGATAATGCAGATTTAGTTTCTACCTTCCCAGGTACCTGGGGAATAAAAAGAATTGAAGGGCAACCGAATTTATTTCTCCAAGGTAATTACAATGGTATTTCAATTCTAGAAAAAAAAGGAGGGGATTGGAGCTATAGGAACAAACTTGAGGGTTTTGATATTTCAACCCGTTTTTTTGAAATTATAGACAACAACAAGGTACTTGTAAACCATGAGATTAAAGGACTTTATAGTTTAACGATTGATGAAGATTTTAGGAAAGTTGAGAATATTGAAACGCATTCCCAAATGGGTTATGGCTCTAGTTTAGTGAAGTATAACAATCAAATTATTTATTCTAGTGTCAATGGAGCTTTTGTTAAAGAAAGTGGTATTCTTAGCTTTAAGCCTGATTCCATTTTAAACCATCTCTTAATAAATGAAGCTGGTGGTATAACCAGTATTGCACTTCCTGATAAAGGAGCAAATAAGCTTTGGTATTTTACTAAGAATGGCTTATCCATGATTTCACCAGAAGTTTTTTCTCAAGCCCTATCAATTACTACGATTCCTATTCCATCTTTCTTTCGGGGAAGTTTAGGAGTAGCGGGTTTTGAAAATATCAATAGGATTTCAGATGATAAATATTTATTAGGTATTTCTAATGGTCTTGTTACTCTAGACTTGGACAAAAGGAAAGATTTAAAACACACCATAGAAATTTCATCAGTTAAAAATTATTCAGAACTCAAAGATGCTTTATTACTTCCGCTTTCTAGCTATTCTGAATTAGCTTTTGAAGCTAATTCTCTATCTTTTTCTTATACAGTGCCACAATATGAAAA
>CAZMUV010000075.1:0-16714 GCA_964569345.1 uncultured Maribacter sp.
GTTTCTCCGAAGATGCCTTTGCCCAAATAGGCTCGTCCATAGGTAGTTTTAATACGATGCGCAACAATATAAAGTTTAGCACCGGAATGCTGAATGACCATGTAGAAATTTCTGGACGCTTGTCCCAATTAAATTCCGATGGCTTTATAGATAGGGCACGAGCCGATATGGATTCCTATTTTCTGCAAGGTGCTTATAAAGATGATAATACCGTAATAAAAGCATTGCTTTTTGGGGGGCATGAAATCACCTACCAGGCTTGGTACGGTATCGATGCGGAAACCTTGGAAAGTGATCGAACTTTTAATCCATCTGGTATTTACACCGATGAAAACGGGGTTACCCAATTTTATGATAATGAGGTGGATAACTATAAGCAAGATCATGCCCAATTGCTATGGAACGAGCAGATATCTGACTATTGGAGCACCAACATAGCCTTGCACTATACTAGAGGAAGAGGTTATTTTGAGCAGTTTCGGGAGGATGATGATTTCGCGACTTACGGTTTTCAACCGCTTACGGTAGATGGTGCCGAGGTAAATACGACAGACTTAATTCGCAGACGTTGGTTAGATAATGATTTTTATGGCACCGTATTTTCTGCTAATTATAGAAAAGATAAATTGGACCTGATTATGGGCGGTGGTTGGAACCGTTATGAAGGTGATCATTTTGGTGAGGTTATTTGGGCACGTTTTGCTAGTGATAGTGAAATAAGGGACCGGTATTACGATGACACTTCCACAAAAACCGATTTCAATTTCTATACCAAGGCGAACTACCAGTTAGATGAGCAATGGTCGCTCTATGGGGATTTACAATACAGAACGGTAGGCTATACGGCCAATGGGGAAGAAACAGGATCGGTAGATGATACTTTTAATTTTTTCAACCCTAAAGCAGGTCTTACTTTCGATTTAAATAGGAACAACAACTTCTATTTTTCTTATGCTGTAGCTAACAGAGAACCTAATAGAAATGATTACGAGAGTGGCAATCCGAAGCCAGAAAGACTAGAGGATTATGAGTTGGGTTGGCGTTTTGTTTCTCCAAGTGTACAGGTAAATACCAACATCTATTACATGCAATACCAAGATCAGCTGGTGCTAACGGGACAGTTAAATGACGTTGGTGCTCCTTTACGTGAAAATGTGGGCGATAGTTACCGCTTAGGTTTGGAAATAGATGCGAATATTAGTCTTGGGGAGAAGTTTGCTTTACGTCCCAATGTAGCTTTCAGTAGCAATCAGAATCGAAATTTCGTATTCGAAAGAGATGGTGAACTAGAAGAATTAGGAAATACCAATATTGCATTTTCACCAAATGTTATTTTGGGGAATATATTCGTGTATAGTCCTACCACCAATTTTCAGATGTCTTTATTGTCCAAATATGTAGGCAAACAATATATGGGGAATATAGATTCTGACATCTCTGTGTTGGATGCCTATTCACAGACTGATTTCAATATTCAATACGAGTTAAAATGTGATGGATTTTTAAAGAGTATTGTATTCTCTGGCTTGGTGAATAACATTTTTGATGCACAATTTGAATCCAATGGGTACTTTTTTACGTTTGATGATGATTTTTCAACTCCTAATACGATTACCACGATAGAAGGCTCAGGTTTTTATCCACAAGCGGGTACTAATTTCTTGTTGGGGGCTACCTTAAATTTCTAAAGTCAATCAACAATAGGAACATGGAGAAATTTAAGATAGCATTGGACTGGACAGCAAATACGAACCATACCGGTTTTTATGTAGCCAAAGCAAAAGGTTTTTATACCGATTTGGGGCTGGAAGTACGAATAGATACACCAGATACCGATAATTATAGTCGTACCCCTGCGAAAAAGGTAGAACTAGGACTTGCAGATATGGCACTGTGCCCTTTTGAAAGTGTCGTTAGTTACCGAAGCAAAGCCAAGGCTTTTGATGCAGTCGCAATTGCCACTATTTTTCAAGAAGATGTGAGTGCCATAGCAAGTTTGGCAAATAGTGAAATTAAGCGACCTGCAGATTTGGATGGCAAGGTATATGCTTCCTATAAAGCGCGTTATGAGGATGAGATTGTAAGGCAAATGATTAAGAATGATGGTGGCCGTGGGAATATTGATATAGTATACCCAGAAAAGTTAGGCATCTGGGATACCATACTTAAAGGAACTTCTGACGCGACTTGGATATTTGCAAACTGGGAAGGTATTCAGGCAAAAAATGGGGGTATAGATTTGAACCTTTTTAAAATGTCTGATTACGGTATTCCTTACGGATATTCCCCAATCATTTTAGCAAATGAATATGCGGTTTCTAAAAGAGAGGGCAGTTACGCCCGTTTTTTGGAAGCTACTAAAAAAGGCTACTTGTTCGCGCAAGAAAACCCAGTTGAAGCAGTAGCATGTTTTGCCCCTTTTGTAGCAGAGCAGGATCGGAACATAGATTTAGTACAGAGTCAGAAATTCTCATCACCGTTTTATGGCAACATGAATAATTGGGGTGTGTTGGATAAGGCTAAAGTACAGCAGTACTTAGATTGGCTATTGGCAACTAAGTTGGAGGAGCAGGTCTTTAAGGTTGAGGACTTGGTGATTTCTGGCTTGGTTTAAGGATGTTTTTTGTTAAACTCCTTCTCCAAAGGTCAGCAAATTACTGTCCGGGTCAAGTAAGGAAAATTCCTTCTGTCCCCAAGGTTTTATTTGTAAGTGTCCATTTGGATGTATAGGTGTCTTAGTATCAAGTAAGGATTGATAAAACGTTTCTATAGCATCTGTTCTAATATATACTTGCCCATAGTTTTCTTTTGGGTCAAGTTCTTTGAACTCAAAAAAATGAATTTCTATACTGTCTTTCTTAATCATTAAATAGTCGCCGTAATCTCCAATTTCTTTAAAACCCAACTGGTTCAGATAAAAGTCTTTGGTTAAGACCTTGTTTCTCATGGGTAATTTTGGATTGATACTCTTGAGCATAGTTGTTGCGTTTTAATGATTCTGATGTTTAATTTGGGTCGTAGCTATCGTTGTTTAGTCGTTACCACTGACACAGTGATAACATAACAAGTCGCAATGCTAAATACATTTAAATCATATAAATTTTAAGTCTATCTATGCTCAATTCGAAATATTCACAGAAGTCCCGCTGAAATTCGCCCTATATTCTAACATATCATAATAGCGGTTGCCGTCGTCCGGTCTGTTTAACTGTTGGCCCGTAAACAAACTGTACTCATAATCCTCGCAAGAACAGGTGGCCACTTGACCGATAAAGTCCATCGTAGAACAATTATTAGGGGTATGGTTGGGACAACTTGCTTCAAAAGCACGGTATTGATTAAAGCCTGTGTTGATGACGAATACACCTCGTGTTCCTACGCCGTCCTGCCGTATTAATACTGCTGTGCCCGTATTTGTTAGCGGACTGTACAGGGGAAGGTTTAAGTTGACCTCAAAACGGAAACCTACCTCTTGTAAGAATGGGTTTCTATTTGTGCTTTCGCTCTCGCATGAGAAAAAAACACCTATTATGAGAAGTAGGAAAATACGTTTCATGTCTAACTATGGTTTTAACAAATCCTAAACAAAAATGCGTAAAAAATATGTATATTTGCGTTAAATCCTCTCTAAAAAAGCCTGTAAATAAGGCATATGCAGAGGATTTTCTTATTTATTAAACGATGCTATTATGAGTAATGTATCTTACTACACCGCGGAAGGACTTAAAAAGTTAAAGGACGAGCTAAATCAATTGCGAGATGTGGAGCGCCCTAATGCATCACAGGCTATTGCGGAAGCCCGTGACAAGGGAGATCTTTCCGAAAATGCAGAATATGATGCTGCAAAAGAGGCACAAGGTTTGTTGGAAATGAAAATTTCTAAGATGGAAGGCATATTGGCTACCGCTAGATTAATAGATGAATCTCAATTGGATACTTCTAAGGCACTTGTATTATCGACCGTAAAACTGAAAAACCAGAATAACGGTATGGAGATGAAATATAAACTAGTAGCTGAAAGCGAGTCGGACATCAAAACGGGTAAAATATCGGTCAGTTCTCCTATAGGTAAAGGGCTTTTGGGTAAAAAAGTTGGCGAGGTCGCAGAGATTGTCGTTCCCAATGGGAGCCTAAAATTAGAGATTATAGAAATCACCAGAGAATAAGAACCTTTAATTTGGTATATTTAATCCCATTCCTGTTCGGATGGGATTTTTTAGTTTAAAGTCGATATTATGCCAACATTATTCACAAAAATCATAAACGGAGAAATACCCTGTTATAAAATTGCGGAGGACGCTGACTTTTTAGCTTTTTTGGATATTAACCCTAACGCTAAGGGACATACATTATGTATCCCAAAAATAGAGGTAGATAAGATTCTTGACATGGAGGAAAATCACTTTACCGCATTAATGGCTTTTTCTAGAAAAGTAGGTAAGGCGATAGGCAAAACTATAGATTGCAAGCGCGTAGGTATTACTGTTATTGGCTTGGAGGTACCACATGCACATGTCCATTTAATTCCTTTGAACAGTATGCAAGACGCTACGTTTCTGCATAAAACACAACTGACACCTGAAGAGTTTGAATCAGTAGCAGTAAGTATCCGTTCTAATATTCAATAGGTCCGGTCAAGAAAATATAAATAGTAGCGGCTACTATAGCTATCAAAAATAATAGCAATACATAAAAGAAAACTGTGGGTTTTGAAGATTTCTGTTCAGGTATCACAGTTTTTTGATAGTAGTTGAACATTCGTTCTATATCCTGCGTCCAACTTACAGGGTAGATATTAGATTTACATTTATTACATACCAGTTTATTGGAAACTTCTGCCGTAGTTTTATGGAAAAAACGACCGTAGGTGTGTTTTTGATAAAAGCTAAGGTTTAAGTCTTGGTTAAAACATTCCGGACAGTTATTGGCCAGGTTGGCTTCCTTTATAACGACTAACTTTTCTTTTGCCATGATTACGGTGCTACTTTTAGGGATATCTGCATAATGGTTCCCTCTTTACCGGACGAAAGTACCTTTATTTTTCCGTTATGGTATTCTTCCACTATTCTTTTAACAAGAGATAGGCCTAGGCCCCAACCTCTTTTTTTTGTCGTAACCCCAGGATTAAAGATAGTGGTAAAGTTGCTTTTTAGAATTCCAGAGCCTGTGTCCGCTACCAAAATCTTAACAAACTTCCCATCAGGAACAATTTCAATGGCGATACTTCCTTTACCGCGCATCGCATCTATTCCATTTTTCACCAGATTTTCTATCGTCCAATTATATAGGGAGCTATTTAGTAATACCGGTAAGGTCTGTATTTTACTAGAGAAGGAAAAATGGATAAGCTTAGAACTCCTTCTTTTTAAATATTCGTACGCTTTCTCAGTTTCTTCAACAATATCCATTTGGTCTAATTTAGGTAGAGAGCCAATTTTGGAGAAGCGGTCTGTAATGGTTTCTAGCCTAGCAATATCTTTCTCTATCTCTTTGGTAATGTCTGGATTTATTTGTTCTATTTTTAGTAATTCGTTCCAGCCCAATAAGGAGGATAAGGGTGTCCCTATCTGGTGGGCGGTTTCTTTTGCCATACCTGCCCACAGCTTATTTTGTTCGGACGACTTGTTCGTCTTAAATAGAAAATAGATGACGGTACCAAAAAGTAAAATAATCAAAAGAAGGGCAATGGGGTAGTATTTTAGCTTGTTCAATACCTCAGAATTTCCGTAATATAAGGTGGCTAAATGTTCACCTTGTTGATCAACTGAAATAGGGATGTTCTCCCTTTCGAATTGTTTCAATTTATTTTGAATGTAGATGGAATCCGTTAGCTTTTCCTTAGGTATATTGTTCACACGGATAGAACTATCCTTGTTGATTAATATCATTGGGGTAGATGTATTGTTTTGAAACACGCGAAGATGAAGGTTTCCTAGTTCTACGTTTTCTGAAGATTGTAAAAACTCGGATTGCGCTGTAGCCCATATCTCCATTTTAAGTCGCTCCTCTTCTTTAAAGGTTTTGAAAAAGCTATTGGTATTCCAAAGAATGAGGCTAACCACGATAAAGGACCCGATAAGAAGAAAAATGTTTGACGTCTTGCTTTTAGGGTTAAATTTCATCCAATTGTTTTCTGTTATTAAAGATAACCTAAATTGTAAATAATTGTTGTGTTGTATTCCAGCGTGTTAGTTTTATTACCGCATCATTTTATGTACTTTTGGTCTTTGATTGTTTAAAAGAGCGTTTAAGATGGAATTAGAAGGAAAAGTAAAATTAGTTGGAGAGACCAAAACTTTTGGTAACAACGGATTTAGAAAAAGAGAATTAGTCATCACTACAGATGAGCAATACCCACAGCATATTTTGGTAGAGTTTGTACAGGACAAATGTGACCTATTGAACAGTTGCGGAGTAGGGCAAGATGTAAAAGTAGGTATTAATGTAAGGGGACGAGAATGGACCAATCCACAAGGAGAGGTGAAGTATTTCAACTCTATTCAAGGATGGCGTATAGAAACTGCGCAACAACAAGCTCCTGCAGCCGGTATGCCACCTGTTCCTCCTATGGAAGCATTTGAACCTGCAGATAATTTAAATGAGGAAGATCACGACGACCTTCCCTTTTAAAAATAATGTATATCGGGCTGTACATGAATTTGTTTACAGCAGTTTTCGTTTTATTTGGAACTATGAAACTTGTTTGGCTTAAAAGGTTGAACAAGTTTTTTGTTTTTTTAGCTTTCGGTTAATTTGTAAATAAAAACGGTGTGAAAGAAGAAAAGCAGCAGAATTTTATTACGTTTTTGTCAGACAGCTTGGTGTTTCCGGATGTTGAGCAGGCAAATAAAGAAGGTCTATTGGCTGTTGGCGGAGATCTTTCCCCTGAAAGACTCCTATTGGCCTACAAAAATGGAATTTTTCCTTGGTTTAATGAGGATTCGTTGATTCTTTGGTGGAGTCCAGATCCACGAATGGTACTGTTTCCAGAACAAATAAGGGTTTCTAAAAGTATGCGCAAAGTACTGCGAGACCAAACGTTTAGATTAACCCAGAATACTTGTTTTGAAAGGGTGATGGAATACTGTGCTACTGTAAAACGGGAACAACAAGAAGGCACATGGATTACCAAGGAAATGAGAGATGCATATTTGAGCCTTCACGACAGAGGAATTGCTAAATCCTACGAAGTATGGGAAGATGATACATTGGTAGGCGGCTTATACGGAGTAGATTTAGGAACAATTTTTTGTGGAGAAAGTATGTTTAGTTTAAAAACCAATGCCTCTAAGTTTGCCTTTATAAAACTGGCAGAGGACCTAAAGGAAAGAAACTACCAGCTTATAGATTGCCAGCTCTATACGGATCACTTGGCTAGTTTGGGAGCGGAAGAAATCCCAAGAAAAGAATTCCTTAAATTGTTAAAGTGACAGAATTAAAGCGGAGAAAGGCAAAAAGATATACCGCTTTTCATGGGTATAGTTTTCTGCCCGCCATTGCGTCCCAAATTTAAGTTTTGTATCCTTGTTCAACAAACATCCTATTTGGGCAGCAACTCTTTGGTCATACTCAGGTAATGATGCTTTTGCAACGCTTAATAAGGATTTGGCTGAAAATACGGCATAGGACTCCGCAACATCTAGTGTCTCTCCCTGTAACGGAAAATCTATCGCAAATCTATATCTAAACTTATGTATGGTAGGCTTGTCTGTTTTTCGTTGTTCTGCTCTTAACCTTTAGCCTAACCTAAGCTTTGCGGTTTTCTTTGTGACGTTATATTGTTGGACAATCCTTAGTTCATTACTTTCAATATCATCAAAAATTTCGCATAAGCGGTATTATATACCTTGGTTGTCTTTTATTTTAAAATAGGAAAAATGAACAATATCTATTTAACGCGTGGCAAACTCTGTTTTGGAATCACGATAAATAAACGTTCGTTTGGCAAGGGCGAAATCATGCTTGTAGTTATCCTTTGCTTTGTAGTTTACGGCAATATTAGTTTGCCCTGCGCTTTAAGAATAGATGAAGTATATCGAAAAAAAGCTAAAATAGAAAACTATGTTTAATAAAGGACATGGTCATAGTTCGGTGGCAACTGTTTTCTTCTGCTTATAAAGTTACCTTGGGCATCAAAAAGAACCTCGTATTCCAAGTAGCTTTTGTCCTCTTTACCTGTTACAACAATCTCATAATTCAAGCTAGGCAATAGTAGATTTTGAAAGGCATTTCTGAGCGTCTTTTGTAATTTTTCCTCTTTGGATACTAGGTATTGTTGCTGTATTTTTTTAACACGGTGCTTGCTGAAAGTTTTGTTGAAATACATTGTTATATTCGCCAGCACATCTGAAGGAACGTCTAAAGGTTCAATCGTTATTTCAATATCTTCAAGCGCGCCATCTACATCAAATTCCATGCTGTACCAAAGCCTATCTTTTTTGAATTTTGCTTCATAACTACTTTTTGCACTATCAGTTTCCTTATAAAATTTTAAGCGTTTTACATTTTTCACATGAGTATCGAGAAGGTCTTTTGCCAATGTAGGAAATTGGTCTTTTCTTATGCGAAATTCTCGCTCGTATTTGTTTTGGGCAAAAGAGAAAGAGGTACATAAAACCAAAATTGGAGTGATGAAAATCTTTAAAGTTACGCGCATTTATTAATGGGTTTTATACTTCGTTATATCTAAAACAACTTGTTTCGTGGTCGTTTACCATTCCAGTAGCTTGCATATGGGCATAGATAACGGTGCTTCCTATAAACTTAAATCCCCTTTTTTTTAGGTCTTTACTTAAAGTGTCGGATAGCAAGTTATTAGCGGGTGCTTCTTTATAGTTTTTGACACTATTCTTTATCGGTTTGTGGTTTACGAAAGCCCAGATGTAGTTACTGAAACTTCCGTATTCCTTTTGTATTTCTATAAACGCTTTTGCATTGGAAATAGTTGCCTTTACCTTTAATCGATTCCTTATAATTCCTGAATCTTGTAACAAGCTCTCAATTTTGGATGGTTGGTATTGCGCAATCATTTTGTAATTAAAATTATCGAACGCTGCCCTAAAATTTTCTCTTTTTTTGAGTACGGTAATCCAACTGAGTCCGGCTTGAAAAGTTTCCAAAATCAAAAATTCAAAAAGAGTGTCGTCATCCTTTACTGGAACACCCCATTCTTGGTCGTGGTATGCTTCGTACAGGGCATCACCCTTGCACCATCCACATCTGATTTTCTCCATTTGTTTAATTTTACAACACATTAGTTAAAACACATGTGCAATATAATCATAGAGAAGCATTCCTTCGGTTCAATTGATTTGCAAAGTGAATGCACAGCATATTTGTAAAAGGATACGAGAATGCGCGTTTGGGACTGATAGTCCTATGCCTACTTTGATTTATGAGCTCGCAGTGTTATATTAATTTTCTATTTTATAGAAGGGTATATATAGAAACTTTGTTGAGAAAGCCCAAATGGAATCACTTTTAAGCGCAACAGCTAAAACGCGTAAAAAGATTAATATAAGAGCTACACAGGAAACATTCGCTTGGTTACCGGTCAATCTAGGAATATAGAAGCCGATTGCCCTAAGCAGGTAAAAAGCTATTTAATTATGTTGCTTGGGCGATGTATCAGAAGTGTCCTTTAGCTTCTTGATAATGGCAAATAGTATGTCTATTTACTAATGGATATTTCTAAGGTTCCGTTTATTGTAATTTTGGCGCCTGACTTTCTCACTTCAGCAAAAAATGCTCGCGCTGTTGCTTTTTCGCGTTCCAATTCTCCAATTCTCCCATCTGGATATTCTGTATTTGCACCAGAATGACCCTCACTTAGAGATAGTCTTTGTAGCTTGTGAAAATTTAGCTTTTCATCTATAAGTGATACAATAACGTCCGTGGCTTCCGATACGGTAAAGTCACCTTCTACTAGCTGAATTTTTTGCTTTATTGTATTATCAATTTTAGCGTTTGCTACTTTCATGGTATTTAGTGTCAAATTAATTATGGTACTAAGTTGGCATTAATTATCAATAGATTTCTATTTATATATGTTATATAATATATAAATTTAAATTATACTTTGCAGATATTTTTTTAAATTTTAAACAAAGGTCCAAATCCTTTAGGGATATTTAGAATACCCAGGAGGTTTTGAAAGTCATAATCCACAGGTTTCAACCATTCAATAAAAATATTTTCAGGTGTTCTATAGAACGGTAGTATCAAAGATTTTGTGAAAGTAGGACTAGCGAATGTCTTTTTTTGAGCAGTATGCTTTTTCAATGAGCTAGAACTCAAATATAAGGGAAGGTTCGCTTGTTCTTGCGCTTGCAGTTGAGCTGTAAGTCCTTCATCTAATTTTTTGAGTTTAAATGCAGTAGGGGTTGCACTTAGATCCATAGCGAGGGATACGTTTAGGTGGTTTTTTTCTGTTTTTGGGTGAATGAGATTATCGATGATTAAAACATCATAAGCTAGTTGGCTATGAGCTTGGAAACCTATAATTGTGATAAATGCGAGGGTAAGTATTTTTATTTTCATAATCAGTCTATTTTAAACTTCAAGATTATTTTAAAGATACGAAGCAATTATCATAAATTTTTATTTATATTTATTATCTAAAGCATTAAACATATTTATGAATTATACACTACATCAACTGCGGGTCTTTTTGAAGGTGACAGAAAAGAAGAGCATTACGAAAGCCGCAGAAGAACTATTTTTAACACAGCCAGCGGTATCGATTCAGTTGAAGAACTTTCAGGATCAGTTTTCTATCCCATTGACAGAAGTAGTGGGGAGAAAATTGTATGTCACAGATTTTGGAAATGAAATTGCTGAGGCGGCTGAAAAAATTCTTGATCAGGTATATGCTATAAACTATAAGTCTTTGGCATATGAAGGTAGTTTGTCAGGTAAACTTAAAATCTCCATTGTGTCTACGGGGCAATATGTGATGCCTTATTTTTTAAGTGATTTTATTAACGCCAACACCGGAGTAGAACTGTTGATGGATGTCACCAATAAATCCAAAGTTGTAAAAGCTTTGGAGAATAACGAGATAGATTTCGCATTGGTTTCGGTAGTTCCTGATCATCTAAAGATTAGCTGTGTTGAGCTCATGGAGAACAAATTATTTCTTGTAGGTGGCACTAAAAAGGAAATAAAAAAGAAAATCGACAAAGATATGTTTGCTCAACTACCCCTTATTTATAGGGAACAAGGTTCGGCAACACGCGTAGTGATGGAGGAGTTTATTAAGAGTAATAAGCTGCCTACATCAAAAAAAATAGAACTCACATCTAACGAGGCAGTGAAACAAGCGGTAATGTCAGGTCTTGGCTATTCGATAATGCCGCTAATTGGTATTAAAAACGAACTACGTAATAAAGATTTGCAAATTATTGAAGTTACTGGTTTACCCATAAGCACTACGTGGAACTTGGTTTGGCTTACAGCTAAAAAGTTATCTCCTGCAGCTACTGCATTTTTAGAGTATGTGAAACTGGAGAAAAAGAAGATAATAGAAGATCATTTTAGTTGGGTTTATGCTGTTGAAAACAAAACCAAGAATTAAACTTTGGCTGTATTTTCTCGCAATAACTGGGCTAATGAATCATCCATGTAAATAATTGGAACTGCATACAGCATAGGCATGCTATCCTTAAATGTTGTTTTAAGAACTTCGTTTATAGTGGAGAACAATAAGGCTTTGGTCTTTCCTATAATAAGTGTTCGTTTTTCGCTCACTAGTTTCCCACTACCTGTTTTCTTTTGAAAGATTGTTTTTTCAGAGATGGCGGCCTGTAATAACAGTTTTTTATCCATTAAAAGATGGATAATGTCAAGGGCTTGTGTCTTATCATTGGCCATAATGTGTGCTAGAATCATACCTAGATGTTTATCGTTAACGACGGTACGTCGTTCTTATATGTAACGGATAGCGGAATTGTTTTTAATAGATACCTGTACTTTTGGAGTAGAATCATTAATGTTGTGCTGTCATATTTCCACAAGTCTTTTGAGCTCTCCTTTAGTAAGTGCTTTATCTAAATTTGAAGTCACACTAGGGAAGAATCTAAAGAAATTACGACCATCTTTTCTTACTAGGATCGCTCTTTTGCCACCGTCGTCGTCGATTATAATTTCTTTTACGATAAGCTTTTGACCAACTAGGTTATTAAAATTAGCAATAGCTCCTCTTTTGATAATGATATTTGGACTAGGAAAGTCTATGTGCTGGTAGGAAGAACCAGAGGGCTGGCTTAATACTAACACATCCCCTATGGTGATAGGATTATGTTGCTCCTGCGCATTTAGCATTCCTATTGCTAGAATAAATACCATACAAAAACTTAATTTTCTCATAACTATAAATATTAGCGCTTAAGGTATAATGTTTATTTCGGATATCGATTTGTTTTCTAAATTTCGCATAG
The DNA here is from genome assembly GCA_964569345.1 of uncultured Maribacter sp. Classification (GTDB taxonomy): domain Bacteria; phylum Bacteroidota; class Bacteroidia; order Flavobacteriales; family Flavobacteriaceae; genus Maribacter. Next base: position 12,438 of record CAZMUV010000075.1, read on the forward strand.
GTGTTAGCTTTGCTCTCATTGTGGAATACAGGTTAAAAAAGTTATTCCCATCTTCTCTTCTCAATACTACGTTTTGCGTTCCATCTGAAGCAATGTCCAAGCTGTCTACGATAAGTTTACTCCCATACACATTAAGGTAGTTTCCCATACCATCTAAATCATTAAGTCCTCCCACAATAATCATAGAACCTTTTACAGGCAAGCTAATTTCATTCGTATCTATCAATGTAGTGTTTATCGGAGTTTGGTTCTGCTCAAAGGTGAGATGAAAAAGCTCTTGAGCCCCTACTATAGATGTAGTTAAACCAATAAAGATATAGAGTAGTAGTTTTTTCATAACATAAATTTTAGTAAAGAGTAGTTTCTAAATATATTAAAAAATTAGATTGCTAAATGTATAGCGCTCGTTAAATATTGGTTAAACTATTATATAATAGTAGTAATACTATTATATTTGTATCGAAAGTTAAATGGATATCTATGGAGCATTTGCTACAAACCGTTAAAATAAGGATTAACAAAAAAATCTATGTTAAGGATCCCGAGTCTTCGGATTTAGGAAGAAGAATCATAGAAAATAGTATCCTGATGATAAATGAGATGGGCTTTGAAAGCTTTACGTTCAAGAAGTTGGGTATAAAGATTGGTTCTAATGAAAGTTCCATATACAGATATTTTGAAAATAAGCACAAATTACTCTTATACTTAACATCATGGTATTGGGGTTGGTTGGAATATCAATTGGTTTTTGCTACCAATGGTATTGCAGACAAAAAAGAGAAATTGTCAAGAGCTATTGAAATTGTAACAAAAACTACTGCAGAGGACAACGCGTTTTCACACATAAACGAAGTACTTTTGAATAAAATTGTAATCAACGAGTATTCCAAGTCCTACCTTACAAAAGAAGTGGATACAGAAAATAAGGAAGGCTACTTTGTTATTTATAAAAGGTTAGTAGACCGTTTAAAGGAAATGATCAAGAATTTGGATGCGGAGTATGCATATCCTTCAAGTTTGGCTAGCACGATATTGGAAGGTTCCCTGCACCAACACTTTTTAAAGAACCATTTTGTATCCTTAACAGATTGCAGGGGCAATGATGATTTAGGTCAATATTTTTCTAGTATGGTGTTCTCCGTGCTTAAATCTTAAAAGAAGATGTCAAAAAATATATTAACCGCATGGCAGCGGCTCATCGGTATGTTGCGTTTGGATAAGCGCGATGTTTTACAAGTATTTTATTATGCAATTTTTGCGGGACTTGTAAGTCTTTCTCTACCATTGGGTATTCAGGCCATAATCAACTTAATCCAAGGAGCGCAGGTAAGTACTTCATGGATTGTGTTGGTAGTTTTGGTAACATTGGGTGTCGCATTCGTAGGAATTTTGCAACTCATGCAGATGCGTATTATTGAAAACGTGCAACAAAAAATTTATACCAGGGCTTCATTCGAATTTTCGTATCGTTTTCCAAAAATAAAAATGAGTGCACTGTATAACAACTATCCACCGGAGCTGGCCAATCGGTTTTTTGATGTACTCAATATTCAAAAAGGAGTCTCCAAATTATTGTTGGATTTCCCCGCGGCACTGTTACAAATTATTTTTGGTCTGTTGTTGCTTTCTTTTTACCATCCATTTTTCATAGCCTACGGAATATTATTGTTGGCTTTGATTTATATCGTGTTTAAATATACTATTGAAAAGGGTTTGCAAACCAGTCTAATAGAATCAAAGAAAAAGTATAAAATGGCGCATTGGATACAGGAAATCGCCAGAACAATCATAAGCTTTAAACTATCCGGGCGAACATCACATGCATTAACCAAAACTGACGGTTTGGTGGATCAGTATTTGGATGCTAGGGAAAATCACTTTAAGATATTGGTTTTACAGTTTGTCCAAATGATAGGCTTTAAAATATTGGTAACTGGCGGACTTCTTATTATAGGAGGTTTATTGGTGCTTAACCAAGAAATGAACATTGGTCAGTTTGTTGCTGCGGAAATCATTATTCTATTGGTCATTGCTTCCGTGGAGAAGTTGATTATGGGTTTAGAATCCTTTTACGATGTGTTAACCGCTTTGGAAAAACTAGGCCAGGTAGTGGATAAGGAATTGGAGCCCCAAGAAGGGGAGAAACCATTTAAGGACAATGAAAATTTTAGCGTAGAGCTGCAAAATGTATCTTATGCGGTTCCTGGAAGAAGGAGTAAAATCATAGACGATATCAGCTTTACGATTACACCAAAGTGTTCCATATTGTTGCAGGGTTCCAATGGGTCCGGAAAGGCGAGTCTCTTACGTTTAATTGCCGGTACCGCGGAACCTACTGAAGGTAATATCTATGTAAATGATGTTTCGTTAAAAGGATTGCATTTAAATCACTACAGGTCTCACTTAGGACAATCATTAGAGGAAGAGTCACCGTTTGAGGGGACCTTGCTTGAAAACATAACGTTTGGAGACACAACTATTTCAAGGGAGGACATCTCATGGGCGATAGAGAATACGGGATTATCTAAATTTGTTAAACGACAGGAACTTGGGTTAAATACTGTTATCTATCCCGAGGGAAAACAAATATCTTCTACCTTGGCAAAGAAAATTGTCCTGGCCAGAAGTATTGTAAGAAAGCCAAAACTACTTATTTTGAACGATCCCTTATATCAATTTGATTATGAAGAGGCAAACCGAATAATTGACTTTTTATTGATGCCAGAACATTCTTGGGCGCTAGTAGTAACAAGTCAAAACCCAAAATGGGCAAAACGTTGTGAAAGGGTCATTACATTGGATAATGGAAAATTAATTAGCGAAAAATAGAACAATGCTCAACATTTCTAAGAGTGGTCTGTACAAGAAGGTAAGTCTTGAAGGCTATAAGTCTACTGAAAAGGTTTTTCATAAAAGGCATTACAAACACTTTAATCAATTTCTTAAGGTATTTGCCATCGTAATGGTAATAATACTGTTTTTGCCTTGGACCCAAAATGTAAGTGGTAGAGGTTTTCTTACCACCCTAAGACCCGATCAACGTCCGCAAACGATCCAATCACAAATTCCGGGAAGAATAGAAAGCTGGTATGTACAAGAAGGGGACTACGTTAAAAAGGGAGATACAATTTTGTTTATATCGGAAATCAAGAGCGAGTATTTTGACCCCCTACTAGTAGAAAGGACTGGAGATCAAATAAGAGCTAAATCTGCCTCGGTAGTGTCTTACGAAGGCAAAGTGAATGCCTTGAATAACCAAGTGGGTGCTCTAGGTACAGAACGTGGTTTAAAGTTGGAGCAAGCAAGAAATAAATTATTGCAATCAAAATTAAAGGTTAAAAGTGATAGTATTGATTTAGAGGCCGCAAAAACAAATATAAAAATTGCCCAACGCCAGTTTGAACGTACAGAGTTATTAGAAAGTGAAGGTTTAAAAGCAGTCACAGATGTAGAGGAAAAAAGGCTCAAGTTACAGGAAACCCAAGCAAAGTTAATTTCGCAGGAAAATAAATTATTAGCGTCCAAGAACCAAGTTATTAATGCTGAGGTAGAAATCAATAGTGTAAAGGCGTCCTACATGGACAAAATTTCGAAGGCCCAAAGTGATATGTTCACCGCACAGTCCAGCCAGTTGAATTCGGAAGCGCAGGTTACCAAATTAGAAAATGAAAGGACAAATTACGTAATGCGTAATACGTTGTACTATATCCAAGCACCACAGAATGGTTTTATCAACAGGGCCATCCAAGGCGGTATAGGAGAAACTTTTAAAGAAGGAGCTCCGCTAGTTGGTATTATGCCATCGGATTATGAAATGGCCGTTGAGACCTTTGTAGAACCCATAGATTTACCGCTAATGCATTTAGGCGAAAAAGTAAGGATATGGTTCGATGGTTGGCCCGCCATTGTATTTAGCGGTTGGCCCAATGTATCTTATGGTACGTACGGTGGTAAGGTAGTGGCCATTGAAACGTTTATAAGCGATAATGGTAAATATAGGGTGCTACTAGCACCTGATGAGGATGATCATGATTGGCCAAAGGATATACGCGTTGGCTCGGGTGCCAAGACAATAGCTTTGTTAGAGGATGTGCCTATTTGGTTTGAATTATGGAGGCAACTTAACGGGTTCCCTCCCAATTATTATCAACCAACTGGAGCACAGGCTAAACCGGTAAAGAAATAGCGATGCGGAACCTAGTTTTAATTCTGATTTTTTTCACGGCTGTAATACCTAGGCTTCAAGCACAGGATTCAATTGTGTTGCAGTTTAACGA